>JBKJOC010000303.1:0-10428 GCA_046595725.1 Candidatus Eiseniibacteriota bacterium | reverse complement strand
GCGCAACGAACCCGCCCTCATGACGCGCGTCCGCGCGCGGCTCGCCGCCTTACGGGGCGTGAGCGAAAGAGCGATCGATGATCTCACCACGGCGAACGCCACGCGGCTTTTTGCGCCTCGGACGTCCTGAGGAACGCACTCCGTTCGGCGACCTGACGCACGTCAAGGAGCGCCTGCTCTCGCGCGGGATCAAGCCGCGCAAGAAATGGGGGCAGAACTTCCTGACGCGCCCCGAGATCGCGCAGAAGATCGTCGACGCCGCGGGCGTGACCTCCGAGGACCTGGTGGTCGAGATCGGACCGGGCGCGGGCGCGCTGACGGGCCTGCTCGCCCAGCGCGCGCGCCACGTGATCGCGGTCGAGTTCGACGAGGGCCTGGCGGACCTCCTGACCGAGGACCTGGGCGATCTCGCGCGCATCACGATCGTGCGCGGAGATATCCTCGAGGTCTCGCTCGCCGAACTGCTCAAGCCGCACCGTGCGCAGCGCGCGGTGGTGATCGGCAACGTGCCCTATGCGATCACGACGCCCATCCTCGAGTGGCTGATCGCGCAGCGAAAGCACGTCGCGCACGGGCTCGTGCTGGTCCAGCGCGAGTACGCGGCGCGCCTTGCCGCCGCTCCCGACAGCGAGGACTACGGTTCGCTCACGGTGTTTGCGCGTTACTACTTAAGGCTCGAGCCGCTGTTCCACGTGGCCCCGGGCGCGTTCTGGCCCAAGCCGCTGGTCGACTCGACGCTGGTGAGGCTGCGCTTTCGCTCCGAGCCGCCGGTCGAGGTCCCCGACGAGGACCGGCTGTTCACCATTGTGCGCGCCGCGTTCTCGCAGAGAAGGAAGACGCTCGCCAATGCGCTGCTGCAGCTCTACGGTGACAAGCGCGAACGGGTCGCACGCTTGTTGAGGGCGGCCCACGTCGCGGGGAATCGCCGCGGCGAGACGCTCGACCTCGAAGAGTTTGCGCGCATCGCGCGGCACGACGAGCCGTATCGCCAAGAGGCCGAGGAGCAGGAGTGAGCGACCTGTTCGGCCACCCGGTCGAAACGCCCCGGAAGCCCTGGTTCTCGCCCTCGCGCCTCAAGCTGTTCCTCGACTGTCCCCGCCGCTACCAGTTCCAGCATGTGCAAAAGCTGCCGACCGCCCCGTCGCCCCACATGGACCTCGGGGCGAACGTGCATGCCGCGCTGCGCGACTGGCTGCGGCTCAAGCCGCGCGAACGCAGCTGGGACCGGCTGCTCGACTCCTATCGCGCCGCATGGCGGGCGAACCGGCCCGCGTTCGCGCGCCGCTCGCGCGAGGAACTGAAGGAGTTCGGCGAGCGCGGCAAGCGCATGCTGCGACGTTTTTCCGATGAGGTCGCGCCCGACCTCGAACCGGTGGCGATCGAAAAGCTGGTCACGGCCGACTACGGCGACGTGCTGGCGGGCGGGCGGGTCGACCGCGTGGATGCGTTGCCGGACGGGTCGCTCCGGGTGATCGACTACAAGACCGGCAAGTTCCCGAAGTTCGCAGCGCGCTTCAAGGAACAGGATCTCGCCGCTCCCGTCTACGCGCGCGGGACGAGTGCGCTCTTCGCCGGCGCGCCCGTCGTCGAAGTCGAGCTTCACTACCTGGAGAGTGGCGAACGGCTGATGTTCCCGGTCGACGATGCGTGGCAGGCGCACAAGGACCTGGCGGTGGTCTCGGCGGCGCATCGTGTCGAGGAAGCGGGCAGGAGCGGCCAGTATCCCGCCCAGCCGACGAAACTCTGCGCCTGGTGCGATTTCCGCGCGCGCTGCCCGGAGGGGAAGGCGTTCCTTGACGCCCCCCCGGGCCCCCGTTAGGTTGCCGCCCATGGCGCGCGCGACCCGGCGGGGCACGACCTCTCCTAGAACGGTGTTCATCCTGGTCGTTCTCGTCCTGGCGTGCTTCGCGCTGGGCTTCGGGATCCTGTGGGGACGGTCCGAAGCCGGCCTCGTCACACGCGCGCGTTATGGTCTTCCCGTCGACCGCACGATGCTCGCGCGCACGATCTCGAAGACGGTGCGCACCACGATCCTCGACTTCGGGGTCCCGGTGGGATCCCAGGTGATCCGCACCAATCCCTCGCGCGAGGCCTCGGTCCCGCGCGTGCGTTGGACCGCGTACTTGTCGGGCCGCTCCTCGACGATGCAACTCAACGCGCGCCTGACCGAGAACCTGGCGCGCCTCAACGTCGAGGTGCTCGACGGCTGGGAGGACACGCTGGCCACGCCCGGCAGCGAGGTCCACCTGCTGGTCGGGGCGGGCAAGATCGTGACGCACGAGCTGGTGCTCGAGCGGCGCAACGACGTCGCCGGCGCGACCGCAAACGAGCCGGCGCGGCTCCTGCTGGTGGTGGACGCGTTCGGGCCGGCGGAGAACGACAGCCTGGTGCGCGAGTTCCTGAAGCTCGGCGTGCCCTTGACCGGCGCCGTCCTGCCGCGCACGAAGGGGTCGCGCGAGTGGTCCGAGCGTCTGGACCGGGCGGGCCACGACGTGATCGCCCAACTGCCGATGGAGCCGATGAACTACCCGCAGCGTGACCCCGGGCCGGGAGCGATCCTGGTCGACATGCCCGCGGGCCAGATCCAGCGCGAGGTGAAGAAGAACCTCGACGATGTGCCCCACGCGGTCGGCGCGACCAGCTACATGGGCCAGATGGCGCTCGGCGACGAGGCGGCGATGGCGGCCTTGATGATGGAACTGAAGCGCGCGAAGGTGTTCTACCTCGACCTGCGCCAGAGCCCGACCTCGGTCGCGGCGGATCGCGCCTCGAGGGAGGGCGTGCTGAGCTTCCGCGTCGACACGGTGCTCGAGGCGCCGGGGCGCTATGACGCCGAGGTGAAGGGGATGAACCGGCTGCTGGACGATGCCATCGACCTGGCCCGGCGGCGCGGCTACGTGATCGTGCTCGCGCATCCGGATCGGGCGTCGGTGGATGTGCTCAAACGCGCGGTGCCCAAGCTCAAGCGCTCGGGCGTGCGCTTTCAACCGGTCTCGACGTTGCTGACGCCGCAGGCCGACTAACCAAGCTTAGGAGGGATCCGATGCATCACAACCTGCGTGCGCTGGCCGTTGCCGGCGCCTTCTGCTGCGTCGCCGGAGTCGCGGCGGCCGACTCGCATATGGACAAGCCCAAGACCGACGCCGCGCACGATGCCATGACGGCGGACATGATGAAGTACTCCCAGCCCGTGGCGCAGCACGCGCAGCTCAAGTCGATGGTCGGCACGTGGAAGGCGACCGTCAAGCAGTGGAGCGGCGGTCCCGAGCCCACCGTGACCAAGGGCGTGATGAAGAACGAGATGACCCTGGGCGGGCGCTACCTGGAATCGAAGTTCAAGGGCACGTTCGAGGGCAAGCCGATGGCGGGCTACGGGCTGACCGGCTACGACACCCGCAGGAACCAGCTGGTCTCGTTCTGGGTCGACGACATGAGCACGACCTGGATGACGACCAGCGGCGGCATCTCGGCGGACGGCAAGGAGCTGTCGGGTACGGGGACGATCGACGGCATGGACGGCAAGCCGATGACGATCCGCACGGTGACCAAGATCGAGAGCCCGGCCAGGCATGTCTACACGATGTTCGGCACGATGAACGGCCAGGAAATGCCGTTCATGGAGATCACGTACGACCTGGCGACCTCCAAGAAGTAGCCCGCCGGTGCGCCCCGCGGGCTGCCTTGCCCGCGGGGCCCCGCGAGCGGTATCCTCGCGGCATGAACCCCACCGTGACCACGCCGACCCCGCACGCACGGCCCGCGCAGCCGGCGACGCCCGCGCTCAAGCGCCAGTTTGTCTCGTTCTATGGACTGAAGGTCGCGCCCGGGTGGCGTTCGCTCGAGGATGTTGCGAAGGCGAAGGGCCGCGAGGGATTCATCGCCGCCTGCGAGGCGTTCCGCGCCGAGGGCGGGATCCTCGTGCCTTACTCGTGCGTCGGCGTGCGTGGCGACGTCGACATCATGCTCTGGCGCATCCACCAGGAACTCGAGCCGCTGCAGCGCCACGGCGCGGCGCTGATGAAGGGGCCGATGGGTCCCTGGCTCGAGACGCCGTACGCGCTCCTCGGCATGACCAAGCGCTCGACCTACGTCGACCACATCCACCCGGAACACGAGGACGATCGGCTCACGATCGTGCCCGGCACGCAGAAGTACATCTTCGTCTACCCATTCGTGAAGACGCGCGAGTGGTACGCGCTCGACGCCGAGACCCGCCAGAAGATGATGCGCGAGCACATCCACATCGGAACCACCTATCCCTCGGTCAAGCTCAACACGACCTACTCGTTCGGCCTCGACGACCAGGAGTTCGTGGTCGCGTTCGAGAGCGACCGCGCGGACGACTTCCTCGATCTCGTCCAGGACCTGCGCGAGTCCGCGGCCAGCCGGTACACGCTGCGCGACACGCCGACGTTCACCTGCGTGCGCGGCAGCTACGAGTCGGTCCTCGACACCATCGGTTGAACGCCTCGCCGCTGACAGCCCAATAAAACCGAAGGCCCCCCTGACAGGGAGGCCGTCGGTTTCGGCTCAGGATGCGATTGCGAGATGCGCTGCCGGCTGCCTACTCGGTGGTGAGCTTGCGCGCGGTGGTGATGCCGCGGGCCGTGGTGACTCCGCGAGCGGTGGTGACTCCGCGGGCCGTGGTGACTCCGCGGGCGGTGGTGACTCCGCGGGCGGTGGTGACTCCGCGAGCGGTGGTGACTCCGCGGGCTGTGGTGACGCCGCGGGCGGTGGTAACGCCGCGAGCGGTGGTGACTCCGCGGGCGGTGGTGATGCCGCGGGCGGTGGTGATGCCGCGCTGGGAGGCAACGATGCCCTTGTCTGTGAGCTTCGAAGTCGTTGTGACCTTCGTCTTCGGGGCGGCTTTCGGTGTGAGCTTCTTCATGATCCTTGCCTCCTCTTTGGGGTTTCGGGCGAATCATCCGGCCGCTCTCGGGCGGTGAAGCCGGGATTCACCAGACCACTATTGCATCGGGCGTGCCAGTGGGTCCGGTGCCTTCAAAGCGCAGTCTTTTGGGCAGTTTCTGCACCCCTTTGCGCTGCGCAGTGCGTTGAGGCATCTCCGAGGATTCGGGGTCTTCGCCGAACAACGGGGAATTTCGTGGGGAATCCCACAACCATGACCGGTCGCGATGCTACAGCCAGAACCCCATGCGGAGCCAGCGCCAAAGCCCCCGGGTCCAGCGTGCAAGCAAAGTGTCCGGTGGAACGTCGACGCGTGCCCGGCCCGTCATCCCGGCCCGGAGCGCCAGGCCGGGATTGGCGACCCAGCCCACGACCTTGAACGCGGCCGGCTGGCCGGGCCGCGTCGACTCGCCCATCCAGGCGACCTCACCCACCCGGCCCTTGAACTGGCGGTCGGGGAAGCCGAGGACTTTGAGCCGAAGCGACTGGCCGGGGCGGATCCGGGTGACCTCGGCCTCGGAGACGCCGACCTCGACCCGGAGGGTATCGAGGCGCGAGACCTGGCAGAACACGTCCCCTGCGGCGAGGCGGCGGCCCTCCAGGGCCGCGAGGTCGGGGGTCAGCACGTAGCCGGCCTGAGGAGCCAGGATCTGCGTGCGCGCCTGATCGAGCTCGGCGGCCGAGAGCTGGGCGAGCGCGCCCTCGCGTTCGAGGTCGGCCAGGCGGCGGGCGTAGGCATCCGAGGCCACCCCTGCGGTCGCGCTCCTGCCTTGCGCCCGGTCCGCCTCCGCCCGGAGCCCCGAAAGCCGCCCGGACAGGCCTTCGGGCTCGAGGATCGCAAGCCGCTGCCCGGCGACCACGAACTCTCCCGCGCGGGTCTCGATGCCGCGGACAATCCCGTCGACGCCGGCGCGGACTGCGATCCCGCTCGCGGGGAGCACCTGGCCGTCCCCTCCGATCGCCGCGGGCCAGGGCACGAACGCCACCGCGACCAGCGCGAGGCCGGCGGCGATCAGCAGGTTGCGCCGTCGGCGCGGGTCGAGCCGCCGCCAGCGTCGATGGCGCTCCGCCAGGGGGGCGAGGGCGCTGACCATCGGAAGGTGCCGGTACAGCTCGGCATTGCGGATCGCGACCGAGAGCTGTCCGCACATCACGCCCAGGGCCTCGCGATCGCTCTCGAGGGCAAACGCCTTCTCGTCGAACGCCTCGAGCAGCAGCACGCCGACCGGCCCCTGGTCATCGCGCAGCCCGATCGCATAGCACGAGCGCATCTCGCCCTTGAAGTATTCCTGCAGGACGTCGCGCCCCTCGTGCGCCTCGTTGGCTTCGACCTCGGAGGAGCGCGCGAGAAAGGCCTCGGGCTTGCGAAAGGCGAGCCACTCCAGCAGCTTTTCGATCCCGAGCTTTTCGGCCGTATTCGGGTCGATGCGGTTGAAGTCGCTCACCGCCCGGATCCTGAGCTTGCCCGCATCATGCAGCGCAAGCACCGCGCGCTGGCGGCTGACGATCGCGCCGGTCAGGTTGACCGCGGTGATCAGGACGTGGTCGATGTCGAGCGTCGAAGCAAGTTCGCGGCTCACCCGCAGCAGCGCGTTGAGGTCCTCGAGGCGGTTCTGGTTCTGCTCGAACAACAGCGCACGGTCGATGGCGAGCGCACCCTGGTCGGCGACGTGCTCGAGGAACAGGCGGTCGCTCTCGTCGTAGCGGGCGCCGCCGGCCCGCGAGCCGAGCGCCAGCACTGCGACCACGCGCTCGCCGAGCATGAGGGGTACGAAGAGATCGAGGCGCGGGTGGACTTCGGCATCCGGGTCGGCGGCGAGCGCTTCGGCGCGCCATTCGCGGAACGCTTCCGTGGCCTCCGCATCGACCACATCGAAGGTCTTACCTTCGTTCTCGGCCAGGTTGCAGAGCGCGAGGCCCGGGAGACTCGCCGCGATCTCGTCCTGTTGCGCTTCGTCGAGCCCAATCCCGGCCGCGAGTTCGAATTCGCCCTCGCCGTGCGACAGAAACACGCACCCCGCGCGCGCGAGCACGGAGCGCACTGCGATGTCGAGCACCGCCACGGCGGCCGAAGTCGCGTCGTGGGTCTCGACCAGGCTCGTGGCGGCCTCGCTCATTGCGAGCACGCGGCTGGTCACCTCGGAGAGCTGGGCGTAGGACTGGTCAAGCGCGATCTGGAGCCGATCCCGCTCGGCCTCGAGGCGTGCGATCGCGTCCGCGCTCACAGCCAGAAGTCCGCGCGCACCAGGCGGGCGTAGAAACGTCCCGTGCGCTGCAGGCAGTTGAGCGGGGCTGCCTCGATGCGGGCGCGGCCGGTCATGCCCGGGCGGAGGTCCCCGTCGGGATTTGCAATGCGGGCGCGTGCGACGAAGCGACGCGCCCGGCGTTCGGCGTTGATCAGGTCGGCGGACGACTGCGCGAGCGCGGGGCCCTCGAGCGGGGAGGAATCGATCGCGGCCACGCGACAGGCGATGCGGCGGCCGGGGTCCGCATGGAGGCGAACGTCGGCGCGACGGTCGAGTTCGATGTCCGCCGCCTCGCGCTCGCTCACGATCAACCGGACATCCAGCGAGTCGGCGCGGCCGACGTCGAACAGCGAATCGCCGGATTCGACGTGTCGGCCGATCCAGGCGCGGGGCTCGAGCGCGAGCACGCGACCACCGCGCGAAGCGGCAATGTAGCCACGCGTCTCCCGGCCGAGGGTTTCGGCTGCGCGCGCCCGCAGGAGCGGCATCTCGGCGAGTGCGTCACCCGTGGTGCGGCCCGCAGCCTGGGTCCAGGGTTCGCTCAGCGCGCGCCTCACCACGGCTTCGCCCCGCTGGGCCGCGGCGCGCCCGGCGAGGGCCTCGCCGCTCGCCCCGTCGGGCCGCACGATCGCGAGCACCATGCCCGGCTCGACCCGGGCGCCGCCAAGAGCCAGCACGTCCTCGACCCGGCCGGCGAAGGGTGCGACCACGGCGCGCCGGTCGGCGGCGTCGAGCACGGCCTGCACCGTGATGTGGTGCGGGAGCGGCACGAGCAGGGCCAGGAGGACGAGCGCGCCGACGCCAGCGACGAGCGCGGCATGGCGCCGCGCGAATCCGCCCCGCTCGAGCACGAGGAAGCGGGCGCCCTGGATCAACTTCGCCCATTGATGGCGCGTGGTGTAGAGAAAGAAGACCGCGAACACGAAGAATCCGGCTTCACGGAAGTTCCCGACCAGGATGTGGCGCAGGAACAGCAGCATGGCCACCGAGTAGAACACCGAGTAGGCGAGCGCGACCACGCCGTAGATCAGGAACGCACGTCGTTCGTAGCGCGTCAGGCGCTCGATCTCGACCGGGATCCGCAGCACGTGGCGGCGGAACAGGTCGCTCAAGTACTGGAACGAGCGCTCGCGCAGGTCCGGGATGCCGAGCCAGCTCATGAGCACGTAGTAACCATCCAGCTTGATCAACGGGTTGTAGTTGAAGATCAGGCCGGTCATGCCGGAGAACAGGAGCACGCGGAACGCCAGGTCGTGGATGAACAGGTCCGGAGGAGTCAGGACCCAGATGAAGGTGCCCGCCGTGAAGCAGAGCAGCTCGATGTAGCCGCCCGCGAGCGCGACCGCAGCGCGTTTCCATCGGCTCTCGAAGAAGTACATGTCGGAGACGTCGCAGAACATTCCCGGCATCAGGTAGAACAGCATGAAGCCGAGCCGCCGGGGCTGGCCCCCGAAGTGCATGCACGACAGGCCATGACCGAACTCGTGCGCCAGCACGATACCGAACAGCACGAGCCACAGGATCACGATTCCCATCCAGCCCGAATCCTGAAGCGTGAAGATCGTCAGCAGGCCGCCCGCCAGCGCGTCCCGCCGCTCCCACACCATGCCGCATGCGGCCAGGAAGGCGATCACGGCGCCCACGATGAACCAGCGCGTGAAGAGCACGCGCGCGACCGGGTAGACGAAGCGGAAGGCGTGCGTCGGGTCGATCACGCCGAACTGGATGTTGAAGATGTTCTTGAGCGACTCCGGCGCGAACTTCCGCCTGGCCTCGCGCGCGCGGGCGCGCTGGAGATCGTTCATCGTGAACGTGTCCTCGAGGAAGCCGCCGCGCTTGAGATCGCCCACCAGCTCGTCGATCCATTCGTGGGAGAAGTCGAACTGGGGATACTTGAGGGCGAGTCCCGCCTGCACCCCGGCCGCCCCTCGCTCACCGTCCAGCATCTCGCCAACGGTGCGGGTCAGGAGGTCGTGGCGCGAGTACGAATTGCGGATGGGATCGAAGACGGTCCACGCGGGTTCGCCGGCCTCGATCATGTGGCGCACCACGAGGTCGCGCCGGAACGCGGGGTAGGGGCGATCGCTGGCCATCGTTCAGCGCGCGTCCGCGCCGGCGGCGGACATGCGGGGGGTGACGGTTGCGCCCTCGGTGGGCAGCGGTGCGCCGGCGGCGCGCACGAGATCGCCCGCGGCGAGGCCGGCGAGCACTTCGTAGCCATCGGGTCGGCTCGCGCCCAGTTCGATCGCGACGCGCGTCGCTCTGCCGCCGGCCACGCGCCAGACGAACAAGCGATCGCCATCGCGTTCGAGCAGCGCGCCGCGGGGCAGGAGCGCGCCCGCGCCGCCTTCGCCGAGCGAGTCCGCCCCGGCCAGCCGCACCCGCATGCTCGTTCCGGCCAGGCCGGTGGACACGCCCGTGAGCTCGAGCTCGACCCGGAAGCGCGCGGTCGCGGGATCGACGATCGGGCTCACCAGGCGGACCCGCCCGGGAACCCCCGGCATGCCCGCATCGTGGACCGGGACCAACGTTACCGCGTCGCCGACGCGCACCCGTGTCTGCAGCGAAGCCGGCAGGAAGAGCTCTGCCTTGAGCCGTCCCGGCTCCGTCACGCGGAACAGAACTTCGGAGGTCTTCACCGGGCGGTGGGCCTCGGCGCGCACCTGCCAGACGATCCCGCCCACCGGCGCGCGCAGCGTCCTCCGCGCGAGCGCGAGCTTTGCGAGCTCCATGTCGGCCCGGGTCGCGGCCGCCTTGGCGCGCGCGGCGTCGAGTGTCTGGCGCGAGACCCACTGTCCCTCCGCCCCGCGCTCGGCGCGCGCGAGTTCGGCCTTCGCCTGCGCCGCGAGCGCGCCGACGTAGTCGACCTCGAGCCGCTGCTCGTCGGAATCGAGCCGCGCCAGCGCCTGCCCGCGCCCGACGCGCTGCCCCTCGCGCACCAGCACGTCGCGCACGATGCCGTCGGAGCGCGCGATCACGGGAGCGTCGATCGCGGGCTCGAGAAAGGTGAGGAAGACGTCCTGCGGGTCGAGCGAGGGCCGGACGGCCACGACGTCGATCACACTGCTGCTCACGGTCGTCTGGGCGGTCGCGCGACCCGACTTCTGCGGGCTGCAGGAGGTGGCGCATCCGAGCAGGAGGAGCCCGGCGGCGAGCGTACCGGTCCTGGAAATCATGGGCCTCGAAGCAGGAAAGGGTCGGGGCGTGGAAACGCCCGAATGGCATCGGGCAGGCATGGTGCGCTCGCGCGCGCTGCCTGTCAACCTCCCGTCGC
>JBKJOC010000178.1:0-9730 GCA_046595725.1 Candidatus Eiseniibacteriota bacterium | reverse complement strand
GCTGACCGCGGCCACGCCCTTGACGGTCGAGATGCGCTGCGCCAGCACGTTCTCCGCGTACTCGTTGAGCTGGGAGAGCGGCAGCATGGGGGAGGTGAGCGCCATGAACAGGATCGGCGAGTCCGCCGGGTTGACCTTCTGGTAGGACGGCGGAATGATCCCCGTCGGCAGCGAGCGCTGGGTCTTGGCGATCGCGGACTGGACGTCCTGCGCGGCGGCGTCGATGTCCCGGTCGAGCGCGAACTGGAGCGTGATGTTGGTCGAGCCCGTCGTGCTCGAGGAGGTCATCGCGTCGACGCCGGCGATGGTCGTGAACTGCCTCTCGAGCGGCGCGGCGACGGCCGAAGCCATGGTCTCGGGATTGGCGCCCGGAAGGCTCGCGCTGACGGAGATGACGGGATAGTCGACGTTCGGCAGGTCGCTCACGGGCAACTGCGTGTAGCCCACGATGCCGAACACCATGATGCCGACCATGACCAGCGTGGTCATGACCGGCCGCTTGATCCAGGGTTCGGAGAGGTTCACTTGACCACCACCTTCGCGCCCGGGGAGAGGCGGAGCTGGCCGTCAGTCACGACCGTCTCCCCCACCTTGAGGCCCTTGGACACGATCGTGAACTCGTCCTCGCTGCGATCGATCGTCACCGGCCGGGGCGCCACCGTCGAGTCGGCATTCAGGACATAGACGAACGTACCCTGCTGCCCGCCGGTCACCGCGGGCGAGGGCACGACCAGCGCGCCCTCCTGCGAGTAGAGGACGAGCCGCACCTCGACGAACTGGCCCGCCACCAGGCGGCCGTCCGCGTTCGGGAACTCGCCCTTGAGCATCAGCGTGCCGCTCGCCGGATCCACCGCATTGTCGGCGAACACCAGCGCGCCCTCGATCGTGTCGGTCGAGTCCGCGCCCGGAACCCTGACGATCACGCGCGGCCGGGCCTTGAGGTAGCGCTGGATGAGCGGCAGCTGGTCGACAGCGACGGTGAACGCGACCCGCACGGGGCGCGTCTGGTTGATCGTCACCAGCGGCTCGGAACTCTGCGGCTTGACATAATCACCTTCGTGGACCAGCAGCCGCCCGGTACGCCCGCCGATCGGCGCCCGGATCGAAGCGTAGCTGAGCGAGAGCCGCGCCGACTTGGCCAGCGCCTCGTTCGAGGACACGCTGGCCTGCGCCGCCTCGGCCGCGGCGCGCTTCTGCTCGTACTCGGCCTGCGAGATCACGTTGCGCGCCACCAACGCCCCGGCGCGGTCGGCCTCGAGCTTCGCCAACCGCGCCTGCGCGCGATCGCGTTCAAGCGCGGCCTGGGCCTGCGCGAGCGCGTTCTGGAACGGCCGCGGATCGAGCTGGAAGAGGAGCGCGCCCTTGCTCACGTCGTCGCCCTCCTTGAACCCGACGCGCGTGATGACGCCTCCGACCTGGGATCCCACGGCCGCCGTGCGCGTCGGCTCGACGGTACCCGACGCCACGAGGGCGAACGGCATGACGCGTTGCTCGGCGCGCGCGACCGCAACCGGGACGCGCGGCTGGCGGGCTTTGGGGGCTGCGCCGCATCCGGCGAAGAGGAACATCGGCACGAGAGCCAGGGTCGCGAGGCGGGCGGTGCGGTCGATCATGGGGTGTCCCGGGCGAGGGTTCCGGGTCGACGTGCGCCCCGGTACAACGGAGAATTCCGTGGTTGGATTCTAGCGAAGGGAACAGGACCGCTGTCACAGATCTGTGATCTCTGGGCGCGGGGTCCGCCAAAGTGAGTTCGATCCTTGGTTTATGGCAGAAGGATGGCAGGCGGGCCGTCTATTTCGCGATCGGGCAACACGCAACGTGTGCCGCCCGCGCGGACGCGATAGGATTGTCGCGTCGACTCAGGGATCTCGACTCGCGCAAGCGATGCTGACCAGGGACGAACCACCACAGTGTTGTCCCGGTCTTCCCGCGAGGTCCCGACATGCGCAGCGTCCGCATCGCCTTCTGTGCCCTGACCGTCCTCCTGCTCGCCCATTCGGTCACACCGCAAGTCACCGAAGCCAGAGGTCGTGGCGGCCTCCAGCTGACGCCGGACGCCGTCGCGCCGGGTCCTGGGGAAGCCGGGGCATCGGCGACTGCGACCGTGAACGCGGGCCGCGACAAGATCTGCTTCAAGATGACGGTGGGCCCGCTTTCGGGATACATCCGGACGATCGCGATCTACAAGGCCGAGCGCGGCCAGGTCGGACCAATGGTCGTGCGGCTCTCGCCTTCGCCCATCGGCATCAACCAGCTCAACGGCTGCATCCCTGTGGACAGCGCGCTGAGCCGCGACATTGGGCGCTACCCGGGCAGCTACTTCATCCAGATCAACACCGACACCTATCCGGGCGGGGCGGTACGCGCGCAGCTCGGCAACTGACTCCCGTTGGTTGAAGCACGGCGCCCCGGGGAGAAGTTCGGCCCCCGGGGCGTCTTCATGTCCGCCTCAGGCGCCGCATCCTCCTAGGGATTGACGATCACCGTGGGGCGCGTCTCCCCGCCTTCGACTCCCGGTCCAGTATCCACGGCATAGGCTTGAGTTCCCTGCGCCGCGTTCGGCAGCAGGCTGATCGTCGCCGACGTCGAATTCGCGGCGACCGTGAACTCGTAGAAGCCGCCGTCGTTCACGGTCACGTTCCACACGGTGTTCGGGAGCCGGATCGTCGCGGCACTGCTTGCCGCGTGCCACTGGGCCTGGTTGGGCTGGTTGTTGGCACCGCTGATCGACATCTGGGCGCCGGTGCCGGTCGGGGTCACGCTGCCCTGCGGGGTGATGTTGAAGTTCTGGATCGAGTCTGGCATGGGCTTCTCCATGGGCGGTGGATGGCTCGCTCCACCCGCGCCATTGCGGGAGGGAGACGGGGCAGGTGAATCTACCCTCCCTCCTGTCCCCGGTCAACGCGCGGCGGTGGAGTCCGAGGCGGCGAGTGCGATCTTCCAGCGTGCCAGTTCCTCGAACTTGGCCGCGTCCGGAGTCTTCTTCGCCCATGTCGCATAGAGCTGGGCCAGGCGCTCGACCGCCTTGCGCTTGCGGTCGGGCGGGGTGGCCGGATGCTGGCGCAGCAGGGTGTAGCCGTTGACCAGCAGGGACTCGGCTTCCGCGAAGCGGCCCTGCGCCGCGACATTTCCCCCGAGGACATTCTCGACCTGTCCGATCTGCCAGCTCCCCGCGGGAAGAATCCGGCGATAGGTCGCGAGCGCCTTTCTCAAGAGCGACTCCCCTTCCGCCGGGCGCCCGAGTTCGGTCCGGATCGAGCCCAGGCCCGAGCGCGCGGCCGCGATCGACGGATGATCGACGGGCAGGGATTTCTCCATCCCCGCAAGGGCGCGCGTGAATTCGGGCTCGGCCTCAACGAGCTTGGCTTCGCTCTGCAGCAGGCGGGCATAGTTGTAGCGCATGGCCGCGACCTGCGAGTCCTCCTCGCCCCACGCCGCCCGCGCGATGTCGAGCGCCTGCCGCAGGAGAGGCTCGGCCTCGGAGAGGCGACCCTCGTCACGCACGAGTTGGCCGAGATTCGCCAGCGCCGTCGCGTAATAGGGATGTTTCCCCCCGAGCGCCCGTTCCCAACCCTGTGCG
Organism: Candidatus Eiseniibacteriota bacterium; assembly: GCA_046595725.1. GTDB lineage: Bacteria > Eisenbacteria > RBG-16-71-46 > RBG-16-71-46 > DASYSL01 > JANPEF01. The sequence continues at coordinate 6,150 of JBKJOC010000178.1, read as the reverse complement.
GTCTCGCGCAGCAGCCGTTCTCCCTCGACGCGGTCTCCCGCGTCGATGCGCACCTTGGCCAGGCTCTCGAGCGTCTGCGCCGTCCTGGTGTGACCTGCGCCCAGGAGGCGGCGACGGATCCCGAGCGCCTCGCGCAGCAACGGCTCGCCCTCGCTCGAGCGTCCCCCGGCCTCCAGGAGCGCGCCGAGGCTGTGCAAGGCGTCCGCCCGGTTGAGCTCCGCGCCCGGGTTCGGGCGCCTCCGCATGGCGAGGATCGCGCGGTAGAGAGACTCCGCCGGGGCTGCGCGCGACTGGTCCTGGAGCGCCGCGGCGAGGTTGACCATCGAGCGGACGACGAGCGTGTCCTCCCGTGCGAGCACGCGACGGCGCAGGGCGAGGCTCTCGCGAAACAGCGGCTCCGCGGCCGCGGGATGACCCTGGGCCTGTCGCAACCAGGCCAGGTCCTCGAGGCTTGCGGCCCACGCCAACTTGTCCGCTTCACGCGCTCCGGGCCTGAGGTCGATGGAGCGCTCGAGATGCGGCGATGCCTTCCCATACTCCCCGAGTTCGCGATAGGTCGCGCCGAGGGTGCGCCGCGCCTCGGCCTCGACCCTTGGCTGACCCGCCAGTTGTCCCCGGTCGAGGCGCAGCGCGGCGTCGTCGAGCACCTCGAGCACGGTGACGTTCCGACCGCGCGTCGAATCGAGTGCGCTCGCGCCCTGGGGATTGGCCGCGGCGAGCATGCTCTGAAGGAAGCCGCTCACGGCCCGCGCCTTCTCCGCCTCCTCGCGCGCGGCTTGCGCCGACAGCAGCGCGCGTTGCCCCTCCTCTTCCGCGCGCTTCTCCTCACTCTGGGCGCGATCGGCCTCGAGGACTGCCCGCGCCTGGCTCTTCTCGGCCCGGTGCCGTTGCGCCGCCTCGGCGCCGCGCGCGCCCTCGGTCTCGCGCTGGCGGGCCTCGGCGAGTACAAGCCGTGTCCCGGCGAGCCGCTCGGCGCGCGTTGCGCGCCAGGCCTGCGTCAGGCTCACCGCCAGCCCGATCGCAAGCGCGAGGAACACCGAGGCGACGCCGCCGACCAGGATCCGGTTCCTGCGCGCGAACTTGCGCAGCTGGTAGAGCGTGCTCGGCGCGTGCGCAAGGATCGGCTCCTCGGCCAGGTAACGCCTCAAGTCCGCGGCCAGCTCGGCGGCGGAAGCGTAGCGGCGATCGCGCTCCTTTTCGAGCGCGCGGCCCACGATGGTCTCGATGTCGCCTCTGAGCGAGCGATGGATCGCCGACAGCGGGGTCGGGTCGTCTTCGACGATCGCGCGCACGCCCTCGGGAATCGAGCGCCGATCGATCGCGTGTGGCAGGCGCCCCGCGAGCAGCTGGTAGAGCACGACGCCGAGCGCGTAGACATCGCTTCGGGTGTCGACTTCCCCGGGCTCGGCCTGCACCTGCTCGGGACTCATGTAGGGCAGCGTGCCGATGAGTTGCCCGACGTCGGTCCGCAGCGTCGCCTGGAGATCGCCGTCAGTCACGCGCGCGACGCCGAAGTCGAGCACGCGCGGTTGCCCGGACTCGTCGACCAGGAGGTTGCCCGGCTTGAGGTCGCGATGGATGACGCCCTTCTGGTGAGCGTGCTGCACCGCGTCGCAGATGCGCGCCATGAGATCGACCCGCGCGCGCAGGGAGAGTTGATGGGCCTCGGCATAGTCGAGGAGGGTCTGGCCGCGCACGAACTCCATCGCGAACCAGGGCTGCGGGCCATCGCCGGTGTCGGCGGTCCCCGCCTGGTAGATTGCCGCGATGCCCGGATGCTGCAGGCGACCCAGCACCTGCGACTCGCGCTCGAAGCGGGCGATCCCCTCGCTCGTGGCGACACCGGGCTTGATGACCTTGAGCGCGACGATGCGGCGGGGAGAGTCCTGCTCGGCCTCGTAGACGCGCCCCATCCCGCCTTCGCCCAGCAGGCCGATAATGCGGAACGGACCGATGCGCTCGGGCAGGCGGCGCATCGCAGAGTCGGCAGGGCCGGCGTGTCCGGAAGTTCCGGCCGGCCGGGTCAGGGCGTCATCGCGAGTGAAGCTATCCTCGGTCAAAGCCGTTCCTTCAGGCCCGCCGGCGCAGCGCGTCGAGGCTGATCGGTCCGCCGCCGGCCGCCGAGAAGTAGAGGAAGAGGAAGCAGTAGAACACCGCGTCGATCCCGCCGTTGAGCACGGGCCAGAAGCCGTTGTGTGCATGCCCCAGGAAGTAGGCGAACGCCATCTCCCCCGAAAGCAGGAACGCCACGGGCCGCGTGAACAATCCGAGCAGCAGCAGCGCCCCGCCGAACACCTCGAGCACGCCCGCGAAACCCGCCTGCGTCATGAGCGAGGCGGTGCCTCCGCCCGGCATGACTGCCGCGGGGAAGGCGAAGAGCTTCGCTGATCCGACCTGCATGAAGAGAAACGCCACCACGATTCGCAGGACGCTCAACAGGGACGGCGCCCAGGAGCGCCAGCGCGAGAACACGTTCACTTCACCCTCCAGCGATCGCTCCAACGACCATGTACGGTTCAGCGCCCGAGACCACGGCCTCGGGCAGGGGCGCATCCGGGGATTCGTGCGACAGGTCCTCGCCGCAGGCGAAGAACCTCAGGAAGGCGCGGCGCTCCTGCGTCGCGAAGTCGCGGATGGTGCCCGCGAGCATCGGGAAGCGTGCCTCGAGCGCGTCGATCACCGCGCGCTGCGTGACCGGAGCCGCGACCTCGAGTTCAACCTCGCCCGCGACCTTCGCAAGCGTGCGCAGGTGGGCCGGCAGCGAGACCCGGATCATTTGAGCGTCTGGGCCTCGACCGAGAGTACGGCCGGCAGGTCGCGCACGATCGGCGCCCAGGTGTCGCCCGAGTCCCTTGATCCGTACACCTGCCCGCCGGACGTGCCGAAGTAGACGCCGCAGGAGTCGAGCGTGTCGATCGACATCGCATCGCGCAGCACGTTGACGTAGCAGTCGCTCTGCGGCAGGCCCTTGGTGAGAGGCTCCCACTCGTTGCCGCCCGTGCGGCTCCGGTAGACACGCAGCTTGCCCTCGGGCGGGAAGTGCTCAGAGTCGTTCTTGATCGGGACGACGTAGATGGTCTCGGGCTCATGCGCGTGGACATCGATCGGGAATCCGAAGTCGCTCGGCAGGTTACCGCTGATCTCGTGCCACAGGCCGCCCGCGTTGTCGCTGCGCATGACGTCCCAGTGCTTCTGCATGAACAGCACTTCGGGCCGCGAGGGGTGGAACGCCAGGCGATGGACGCAGTGGCCGACCTCGGCATCCGGGTCCGGGCTTTCATTGCGCGCCACGAGTCCCTTGTTGATCGGCGTCCAGGTCTGTCCGCCATCGTCGGTGCGGAATGCGCCCGCGGCCGAGATCGCGATGTACATGCGCTGCGCGTTGGTGGGATCGAGCAGGATCGTGTGGAGGCACAAGCCGCCTGCGCCGGGCTGCCACTTGGGCCCCGAGGGATGCGTGCGCAAGCCGGGCATCTCCTCCCAATTCTGCCCGCCGTCTTTGGTCTGGAACAGGCCCGCGTCCTCGATCCCGGCGTAGGCGTGGTCGGGATCCGTGAGCGAGGGCTCGATGTGCCACACCCGCGTGAACTTCCACGGCTTCTGCGTGCCGTCGTACCACTGGTGGGTGCCAGGCTCGCTCGCGTACTCGAACTTGTTGCCGACTGGCTCCCACGTCTTGCCGCCGTCGTTCGAGCGCTGCATCACCTGGCCGAACCAGCCGCTGGTCTGCGACGCGTAGATCCGGTTCGGGTCCGCCGGCGACGCCTTCATGTGGTAGATCTCCCAGCCGGCAAAGTGCGGGCCGCTGACATCCCACCGCTCCCGCTTGCCGTCCGAGGTGAGGATGAATCCGCCCTTCTTCGTTCCCACGAGGAGCCGCACTCCGCTCATCTGTTCCTCCTTGCCGGTGGCATCGAGCACGCCCTGGCGCGCCCGCGCAGCAACGTCCGTTCCCTACCGTTCTGCGTCATCTGGGCCGCGCGCTCGAATTCAGCGCGGGCCTCCTGGTTGCGCCCGAGCTTTGCCAGCAGGTCGCCGCGCACGGCGGGCAGGAGATGATAGCTCGCCAGCGCCCGCTCGCCCACCAGCGCGTCCACCATGGGGGTTACTTCTTGGACGCGATCTCGGCGCGCAGGCGATCTTCCTGGGCACGGGCCTCGGGAGTGAACTCGGCGCCGAAATCCTCGGCTTCGAAGATCTCGCGGATCTCGATCTCCGACTCGCCCTCGAACGGCTTCGGGCACTTCTTGACCCATGCGATGCACTCTTCCCGGGTCTTGCACTCGAGGATCCAGAAGCCTGCGATCAGCTCCTTGGTCTCGGCGAACGGGCCGTCCAGCACGGTGCGCTTCTCCCCCGAAAAGCGGATGCGCGCGCCCTTGGAGCTCGGGTGGAGGCCTTCCATCGCCAGCAGGACGCCCGCCTTCACCAGCTCCTCGTTGAAGTTGCCCATCGCGGTCAGGATCTTCTCGTCGGGCATGCCGCCCGCTTCGCTCAGATCCGTCGCCTTGATCATGACCATGAATCGCATCGGGATGCTCCTTGGGTTGAGGGTTCGTGCCTCTGGAATCGTGCTTCACCCACACGTCGAACGGGCGCGCCGAATTTCGACACGGCCGCCGAACCAGGATTGGAATGAATTCGAGGTCTTTGGCGCAGAACGGGTTGGGCTATCCCGCCTGCCCGAGAACGGCTCGGCACCACGGGCACATGACGTCGTCGGGACCCCGGACGATCCGCGAGCACGTGGGGCAGGGCACGATCCGGATCTTGTCCCCGTGCGTCGCCTGGAGCTGCTTGACGATCGACCGCACCGTCTCCGCGTGCGCGGTGTCGAGCGGCGCGGGCTCCCACGCCGGAGCCACGCGCGAGACCCGCGTGCGCGCGCCCCACTCGTGCATGCGCTCGAGGTTCTCCTCCCACCACTGCGCAAGGCCGCCGTCCAGGGTGGCGCGCTCCTCGTCGCTCAGGAGATGCGCGTAGTTACGCACGACATAATTCTCGAGCGCGACCTGTTCGTCGTAGTGCAGGTGCGATCCGATGTCTTCCTGGGTCATGGCCGCGTTCCTCCAAGGGTCATCCGGTTGTGCCGAGCCTAGACCCGACGCCTGCGGGCGCGCCACCGGGTTGTTCGAGGCTCGTGCATTCTGCACGGCTCGCTTTTCCCGCAACGTGGGGCAACTGACTCATTTCGGCCGCTCGGGGAGCGGGCTTCGTCGCTCGCCAAAGGCGCAAGCCCAGCCGTGGCAACGATTCGAATTGCTGGCTCGCCGATTGCTACAAGCCTCCGCAGAGATAGAGCACACCAGGCAAGCTGACTCGAAGGGACGCTCATGACTACCAAGCTCGCAGCCCAAGGCTCGCCCGAGCCGTTGCAGCAAGCCGGGCCGGTCCGACGGACCATTCACTATGTGTTCGCCCTGCTCGGATGGGTGTTGTTCGGCTATTGGTGGTGGGTCGTGCTGGGCCGCACCGGGAGCAACCAGATCGTGTGGACCCTGGCGTTCATCGGCATCTCTCTCGCCGTGATCGTCCTCGTGACCGCGTTGTGGGTCGTGCACAACGTCCGCATCTTCCGTAAGAAGGGCCCGCGCCTTCACCAGGGCGCGCGTCCGGTCGAGCAGCGACAGGGCGCGCCCGGCCTGCCCCCGATGTCCGTGCGCAAGGACGCCGACCTCCTGACCTCGCCCGTCGTCCAGGTCGTGGTCGAGGGCGGCCTCAAGTCCTATCGCACAGGCGGATTGCCCTCGGGCCTGGCAGGGAAACCGCGCGGCGCTGCGGCGGACGCGTCATGAACAGTCCCGCGCTTCGCGCTTTCTTCGAGAATGTCGGCTCCCAGCCGCTCTACTGGATCGCCCTTGGCTTCTTCGCGTTCTATCCCGTCCTGAGCTCGATCGTGTGGGTGACCACGTCGCTCAACTTCTACTTCAGGCGCGAGCGCAAACGAAGCCACCGGCCTGAAACGATCGCTCGTTACCCCGCCGTTTCCGTGCTCATCCCGGCCTACTGCGAGGAGAAGGGCATCGCCCGCACGCTCGAGTGGTCGACCCGCATCGACTACCCGGACTTCGAGGTCGTGGTGGTCGACGACGCATCGACCGACGGCACGCGCGAGCAGATCCGCCCGTTCGTCGAGAGCGGCCGCGTGCG
>JBKJOC010000157.1:0-4978 GCA_046595725.1 Candidatus Eiseniibacteriota bacterium | reverse complement strand
CAGCACCTTGACCGCCACCTCGCGGCCGAGCCGAAGATCCTTCGCGCGATAGACCTCTCCCATCCCCCCTGCGCCCAGGGGACCGAGGATTTCGTAGGTACCGAGGCGAGTGCCGGGGTTCAGGGACATGCGATGGAATCTAACCGAAGTAGCCCGCCGAGTCCGGAGGAAGAGATGGGCTGCGTAGCGAGGGCGACTCGGAGGGCGTCACCGGATCGGGACCGGCACGTGTTGGCCGGCGTTCCCTGCGGCATCTTTGTCGCCACGACCGGCACGCATGACGCGGGCTGTGGCCTGAGCCGGGACTCTCCCTGCCGCACCGTCCAGGAGGGCATCGATCGTGCGGTTGCTGAGGGGGCAACCTGCGTGAATGTCCAGGCTGGGGTGTACACGCAGACGATCTCGCTGGCCGCCGGAGTCTCGGTCATCGGCGGGTTCGACGTGAACTGGCAGCCTGGGCCCTACACCACGGCCGGGCACGTCACCGAAATCCGTGGCGTTGCGAAGGCGGTCGACGGGCAATCGCAGGCCGTCGTGGCGCGGAATCTCACGCCTGCGCCAGTGCTTACGAACCTCGTCCTCACAGGTCCCAACGCATCGGGCTTCATGACGGGGACGAACAGTGGCAAGTCGTCCTACGTCGTCCACGTCTTCGGCGGAAACCTCGTCATGCGCAACTGCCGCCTCAATTGCGGCAACGGGGCCAATGGCACTGCAGGCGCGGGCGGGACCGACGCGATTTCGGTCTTGCGCATCGCGGCGATGAACGGTCAGGGCGGCGGCAACGGTGCAAGCTCGGTTGAGTTTTGCAATGACACGTCCCGTGGCGCCTCGGGATTGAAGGGGCAGAACGGGAGCTGCGCCTCGGCCAACGGCGGCGACGGGGGGCGCGGCGGGACCATGGACTCCGACTGCGCGATTCCCCGCGACTTCAACGCAAACGTGGGGGAGAACGGCAATCCCGCGACGACGGTGCTGGGGACCGTAGGCCTGGGCTCGCCCGGTAGCGCCCAGTGCGCGAAGGCGAACGCCGGTAACCCCGGGCGCATCCAGAACGGCGCGGCCGGAGCCGGCGGTGGCGTCACGCCCGACGTGATCGGTGCTCCCGCGTACCTGCGCGGTCGCGCCGGGGCGGCGGCCGGCGGCGGCCTGTTCGGCGGCGGCGGCGCTGGCGGCGGCAGCTACGGTATTGTTCTCATCGTCGCCCACGCCGATGTCGCGGACCTCGACATCGTGCGCGGCAATGGCGGCACGGGCGCCCGGGCGGTCAGGGCGGGCGCGGCCAGCAGGGCGGCCTCGCTGGAATCGCCGGCACCGGCCCCGACGGCGGTCGTGCCGGCGCCGGTGGTATCGGAGCACATGGCGGCCATGGCGGCGGTGGCGGCGGTGGTGCGGGGGGAGCGAGTGCCGGCATTGTGCGCTGCTCGAACACGACGCTCGTCGCGGCGAATCTCCTCATGAGTGGCGGCACGGCCGGCACCGGCGGTGCAGGCGGAGTCTCGGCGCCGGCGACAACCGGCACGTTCGAGGACGACGGCAATGACGGCACAGCGGGTGCTTCGGGTGCCGTGCAGACAACTAACGCCAATCTGACCTGCAGCCAGGGACAGTTGCCCAATCTCGCGTGGACCTCCTGCGACCTCAGCACTGGCTGCGGCGTCGTCGACGTGCCAGGGGGCGGCTCGCAGCCGGTGCTTACCTTCGCCGGCCTCGCCCCCAACCCGACGCGCGGCGGCGGCCGGTTCGAGTTCATGTGCCCCGGAGCGGGCGCGTGCGACTTGGGCTCTACGACGTTGCCGGTCACTTGCGCCGCATGCTCGTCGATGCCACTCGCGACGCGGGAACTCAGACCATCGCTTGGGATGGCCTTGATCGCGCAGGTCGCCGCATACCGACGGGCGCCTACCTTGCCCGCCTCGAGTTTGGCGCCGAGGAACGCATCGAGCGCGTGGTTGTCGTGCGCTGAATCGCGGGCGGCCCTCGCGCGAGGACGAGAGTGGCTGCCTCGAGTTCCTTGAGCCGCTTCGAGGTTCTGTTCTGCCAGATTCCTTCACCGGCGGTACACCCGAAGAGCCACTGTCAGGCCATGACTTGAGCGGCTCGCACACTGACCAATGCGCCGAGCCAAATGTGGCTGTCAACGAACCGGTCCACCGCGCTTTTGGCCCAAGCCAACCGGCGATGACGAGTGTCATCAAGCAGACTCGGGGATTGGCGTCGCCCGCGCCGTCAGCTATTATTCTTACCCCCCGATCCGCTACCCCAACTCCGAGGTTCCCCGTGGCCAAGCGAATCTTCATTGTCTCCACCGGCGCATTCCTGAGCGCCCTGATCGGCCTTGCCACATTGTCGCCCACGCCCGCTGGAGCCCAGGCTCCAACCTACATCACGCAGTGGGGCTCGCCCGGCAGCGGCGACGGGCAGTTCGGCTATCCCATCGGAGTGGCCACGGACGCTGCCGGCAATGTCTACGTCACGGACCTGTTCAACAACCGTATCCAGAAGTTCACGAACACCGGGATCTACATCACGCAGTGGGGCTCGCCCGGCAGCGGTGACGGACAATTCAACGCCTCCTTCGCAGTCACGACCGACGCCACGGGAAGCGTCTACGTCGTGGATAGCAACAACTACCGCGTCGAGAAGTTCAGCGGGGCGGGCGCCTACCTCACGCAGTGGGGCTCGTACGGCAGCGGCGAGGGGCAGTTCTACGAACCCGAGGGAGTAGCAACGGATGGGGCCGGCAATGTCTTCGTCTCCGACTACAGCAACAATCGTATCCAGAAGTTCACCGGCACGGGAACCTACTTAACGCAGTGGGGCTCCTACGGCAGCGATCACGGGCGGTTCTACCAGGCCGCGGGAGTGGCCACGGACGCCGCCGGCAACGTCTACGTCACGGAACTGGGCAACCACCGCGTCCAGAAGTTCACCGGCACGGGCAGCTATCTGACCGAGTGGGGTTCGCTCGGCAGCGGCGACGGTCAGTTCAACTCGCCCTCCGGAGTGGCGGTGGACGGCAGCGGAAACGTCTACGTCGTTGACTCCTCCAACAACCGAATTCAGAAATTCACCGATACGGGCACCTACTTGGCCCAGTGGGGCTCGCAGGGCAGCGGGGACGGACAGTTCAATTATCCCTTCGGAGTTGCGGTGGACGGCAGCGGCAACATCTATGTCTCTGAACTCCTAAACAACCGCATTCAGAAGTTCGGCTATCCAGTGCCGGCAGCCGAAGTGACCTGGGGGCAGTTGAAAGCCCGCTATCGGAATTAGATCGAAGCCCACAATGCAGAGTCGTCGCCATAGGGATCGGGCTGGCCGCCTTAGTCGCAGGGTGCTCCGGCTCGCGGACTCCCACTTCTTAGCAGCCCACCAACGAGCGGCGATTCGACATGGTGGTCGGAAAGTCCCTTCGCAAGCAGAAGCATCTTGGTCCGGAAGGTGCGAGCCCGCATCCAATCCTGTATGAAGGAAAGCGTGCGCAGGGTGCGCTCGGGAGAACTTGCACTCTCGAATGATGTTGAGCGTGTTGCCACTGCACGCCTCGCTCCCAAAAACCAGGACATCCATGAGAACCGTGTGATAGCATCTTTGCCTCCGATTCCACTGGGAATGGAGCGGGCCGACCCGCAGCCAACGCGACGCGGCCCCGATATCCGCGAAGTTCAGCTTTGCTCCCGCCCCCCGATCCCCCCGCACCTGCATCTGGTCGTGATCCCTGGGACATGCCGCGCCCGACCCGCTTTGCCGGACGGAGGCGAGGCTCGATCCCTAGGACGGAAGGAAGACAATGCCCTGCCTCGCCAAGTCGGGTTACGGAGTGTTGCTGCTCCTGACGACATTGCTTCTCGGCGCGTTCTCGGTACCTGCGGATGCGCAGCAAGAAAGCCCTCCACTGTCAGGCGCGCGCATTCGGGTTCGCCCGGATGATTCGGGGAATTCGTGGCAGCACGGGACTCTGCTCCGGGCGAAGCCGGATTCGCTCTGGTATCTCAGTGCCCAGGAGAGGGACACGCTCGTGATTGAGCGGTCGAGGGTCTCCCGAATCCAGGTATTCGACGGTCGAACTTCACACATGGAGCATGGCGCCCTCATCGGCCTCGGTGCCGGCGCTGCGATCGGGATCGGATACGGATTGTCGAACAAGGGCGAGGGCAGTAGCCCCTCGTACTCGATCGGGGCGTTGTTTCTCTCGGTCGGCTTCTTCGGGGCCAGCGGCCTGCTCGTCGGCGCGCTCTTCGGTGCGCTGGTCCGGGAGGACAAGTGGGTCGATGCCCCGAGACTGGGAATGGCGATCCAGGGATCGAACGCCTCTGTACGCCTGTCCATCGAAATTGGACCGGCGCCGCAAGGAGGATCTCGATGAATCGGAACGGAAGGAACCGGCGGGGAGTCCGCTGCGCGATCGCATCCCTTCTGATCGCCGTCATAATCGTCTCCCCCGGCTGCAGCTCCTGGAAGGCACTACGCTCATCCCCGGAGACGCAGCATGTCCCGCCCATGCCGAATCACGTGCATGTGCTGCTCGCCGATGGTCGCAAGATCGAGGTGTTCTCCCCGCACGTGGTGGGGGATTCCCTGGTCGGGATGTGTCCCGCAGGTCCCGGTCGGGATCACTGCTCATTCGCGGTGCGGGATGTCTTGAGCATCGAGTCCAAACAGTTCAGCGCGGTGCGCACCGTGCTCCTGATTGGAGGCATCGTGGTTGTCCTCGGCGCCGCAGGGCTAGTGGCGTTTGCCCTCAGCTATGATCCGAGTTGAGCGCCCTGTGAAGATCCTCGCGACCGCCACCGCTCAGGTCGTTTGCCTACCTCGGGGCTGGAGGGAAAGAGCTCATGTGGCGCGTAGTGCTCGTGAGTGATCAGCGACAATTAGAACTCCGCCCGGCGACAATTAAAACTCCCGTCTGGAGCAACGGGTGGTGGGCGTCTAAGTTCCTCACGAGGAGGGACTTACATGGTCACCGACAGGCAGG
>JBKJOC010000500.1:0-4198 GCA_046595725.1 Candidatus Eiseniibacteriota bacterium | reverse complement strand
TACCTGCACCCCGTCGTGCTTGGTCACGGCAAGCGATATTTCGCCGGACCCCGGCCGCCGCTCCGCCTCATGACTTGTGATCGGATTGGCGAGGATGTGATCAGGTTGACGTACGTTCCTGCTTGATCTCGCGACTTGCCGGATGGAAAGCGCTGTAGGTGCGTGCAGCCCGGAACCGAGGGCCACACGCCCCACCGCGGGACGAGCTCATTCACCGGCGTCAGACCGTAGCCAAACCGGAGCCAGTACGTCGCACTAGCCAAGCAATCCGCCCATAAGCTATTCTGCCGCAATCGCGGAGAGGTGGCAGAGTGGCCGATTGCGACGGTTTGCTAAACCGTTTTAGGGGTTAAACTCTAACGGAGGTTCGAATCCTCTCCTCTCCGCCATTTTTCAGGTGTTCTCAGGCCCGGGGCGCCGCCTTGACAGCCTGAGACGCAAGTTCTATAAGTGACGAGGGTTCGGCCTCCCCGGAAGGCTCCGGAGGGGCCTTTTCTTCGGGGTCCGCGCCTCGCCCGCCGCCCGCATTGCAGAAGTGCCGTGCGCCCATAGCTCAATTGGATAGAGCATCTGACTACGGATCAGAAGGTTGGGGGTTCGACTCCTCCTGGGCGCACCACTCCATGACCGACGAATTCGATCCCCGCAAGATCATCCCCATCGAGGAGTACCGTAAGCCGGGCCAGCCGCCCGTCGGCGGTCCTTCCAATGCCGATCCTGAGGATGACGACGAGGTCGAGCTCCCCGAGGAGCACGACTCCGACCTGTTCGACGACGGCCTCGACGACGACATGACTGCGTTCGGCCAGGCCGAGCGCACGCAGCCCGGCCTGTGGGAACGCGTCGGCGACATCCATCCGGGATTCACCTACGGCCTCGTGCTCATGATCCTCGTCTCCTTCGCGGTCGAGCTCGTGACCTCGGCCATGCGCGGCGGCGACCTGCTCGCCGGCGCCTCGCTGACGTCGCCCTTCATCAGGGCCGGCGCGACCGCCTGGGTGCCGTTCAAGGAGGGCGAGTGGTGGCGGTTGTTCTCGAGCATGTTGCTCCACGCCAACGTGCTTCATGTCGGCTCGAACCTGCTCGCGCTCGTGGTGCTGGGCGGCGTGGCCGAGCGCGCCTACGGCCATGCCCGCTACCTGCTGCTGTTCGTTCTCTCAGGGGCGGTCGGGTCGCTGACGAGCCTCGCCCACCAGGCCCAGCTCCTCGCCCAGGGCGCGACGGGGGCGGGAATGGCGGGCTCGATCGGCGCCTCGGGCGCGGTGTTCGGCGTCGGGGCGGCCGTGGTCGTGGCGGCGTTCCGCATGCACGGACTCCTTCCGGCATGGCGTGTGCGGGCGCTCATCGGGGCGACGCTGCCGCTGCTCCTCTCGAGCTTCGCGGCCGGTTTTGCCCGCCCGGGGACCGACAATGCCGCCCACGCCGGGGGGGCGCTGGCGGGGCTGATCCTGGGACTCGTTCTGCCGTTCACTCCCCGTCTGACCGGCCGCCCGCCCGAGTCTCCGCTCGCGCGCGCCGCATGGGGTTCGGCGGGGTTTCTGGCCCTGGGAATCCTGGTCGCGAGCGGCGTCGTTGCCTTCGAACTCTCGCGCCGGCTGTGATAGTTTGCCTTCCATGAATCCCATCTCCGCTCTCGACAAGACCGGCCTCGCGGCGCAGGTCGACGCACGCCGCGAAGAGTTCACGCACGACCTGAAGAAGATCGTCGAGGTGCCCTCGGTTTCGGCCCAGGTGCGTCACCAGGGAGACATTCGCCACTGCGCCGAAGTCGCCGCTCACCTGATCAAGAGCGCTGGCGCTACGCCCGAGATCGTCGAGACCGTGGGCAACCCGATCGTCGTGGGCGAGTTCGTTCAGGACGTCAACGCGCCGTGGATCGCGATCTACAACCACATCGACGTCCAGCCCGCCGAGGAGGGGAAAGACGGATGGACGCGCCTGCCCTTCAGGTTCGAGGAGCAGGAGGGCCGCTACTATGGCCGCGGCTCGACCGACGACAAGGGCCCGGCGATCACCGCGCTCCATGCCGCACAGCTCTCCCTCAAGGAAGGCGTGCCGCTCAACGTGCGGCTGATCTGGGAGCTCGAGGAGGAGATCGGCTCCCCGTCGTTCGAAGGCTTCCTCGCGCAGCACGGCGCCCGCATGAAGCCCGACTCGGTGATGGTCTCCGACACGATCTGGCTCGACGCGGGCAAGCCCGCGGTGCCGTACGGCCTGCGCGGCCTCGCGGGCGCTCTGCTTAAGCTGCGCACCGCGGCCAAGGACGCGCACTCGGGGCTGACCGGCGGAGCGGCACGCAACCCGATCACCGAACTGGCGGACGTGATCTCCCGGTGCGTCAACGCCAGGACCGGCGAGATCCTGATCGAGGGCTTCGAGAAGACGTGGAAGCCCGTGAGCGCCCAGGAGGCGAATGCCTTCGTCGACAGCGGCTTCTCGGTCGAGGCGTTCATGGAGGCGCACCAGCTCGAGAAAATCCGCTCCGAGGATCCGGCCGAGGTCACGCAGCAAATCTGGGGCCGCCCCACGTTCGAAGTCCACGGGATCGCCGGCGGCTACCAGGACGAGGGGATCAAGACGGTCGTCCCGCCGTGGGCCGAGGCCAAGGTGTCGATGCGCCTCGTCCCGCCGCAGGACCCGGACGAGTGCATCGCGCTCTTGAGGGCCCACGTCAAGAAGCTCAATCCCGATGTCGCGGTGACGAGCGAGAAGGGGCTCAAGGCTTACGCCGGCTCGCACACCGGGCCCTACGCCGACGCCGCGTCTGATGCGCTGGAATTCGGCTTCGGCGACCGGCCGGCGTTCGTGCGCGAGGGCGGCTCGATCGGCGCCGTGCTCTCGATGGCGGAAGCCTGGAACGTACCGATCACGCTGCTCGGCCTTTCCCTGCCGGAGGACGGCTATCACGGGCCGAACGAGTCGTACGCCTGGGGCCAGGCGCGCGGCGGGATGCTCACGTTCGTGCACTATTTCGAACGGGTGGCGGCGCTCGGGCGCCCTTCCTGACAACGTTCGCACACGTGCGCCCACGTTGCCCGTGGACGCGCGCCCCCGAGTCCACGACAATTGACGCGGTGCGCCTCCCGATGGGTCGGGTCCGCGCCTGTGCCGCCCACGAGCTTCCGAGGTCCTGACATGGCAGAAGTGTCGTTTCGCATCGATCCCATCCACCTCGAGCAGATGAATCGCCGCATCGGCGAATACCTCGGGCTCAACTACGAACGCTCGACCTTGTCGCGCATCCTCGAGGAGTACGAGGAGCTCGAAGCCGAGGAGGAGCGCACCTGGGACATCCAGGTGCGGTGGAACGGTCGCGACATGCAGCTCTCCTATCGCATCTCGCTCGACGCCAACGAGGAACCCGAAGTCGTTCTCGACGGGCCCGACGGCTTCATCGAGGAGCTCGACGAGGAAGTGGTCCAGCCCGTCCTGGAGGAGTACGAAGGATGAAGCTTTCCCTGCGCTCGATCCTGGCCCTGGCCGGAATCGCGCTCGCCATCGCCGTCGCGGCTGCGCCGCGCGCCGGTGATGCCGCCGACGTCAAGGCGGCCAAGGTGAAGAAGAACCAGGCATGGGTCGCTCCTGAGTTCGCGACCTATTCAGTCACGGCCATCGGCATGGCGTCGGTCAGCTCGATCGACCATGTCGAGGACAACGAGAAGCAGTTCCGGAACGCGCTCGAGAACAGCTTCGGCATGCTCGACGGCTACAAGCTCCAGGGTTGGTCATGGTTCGGCGACGGCGTGCGCAAGGCCAACGCCATGCCCGCGCTTGCCGCGCTCGAGAGGTCCGCGTTTGCAGGCACCCGCGGAGACAGCGCCTCGCTGTCCGCGCTCCATGGCAAGGTGCACGTGGACGCGATCCTGTTCTCACGGCTGTCGACCTGGACGCGCATGGTGGTCGACCCCAACACGCGTGGTCAATCCTTCACCCAGGTGGGTGGCGACTTCGCGCTGGTTTCGCTCAAGGACGGCGCCCTCCTGTGGCGCGGCTCATTTGCCGAGAAGGGCGACGGTCCGTACAACGATCCCGGCTCGGCAGAGAAAACCGAACGGGATGCGTGCGGCAACTCGACCGCGCACCAGGCCCGGCTCGAGCCCCCCAGCTACCGCGAGGTGCTCGAGAAGCTGGCCGGCCGGGTCAGCGCGACGCTGCCAAAGGCGCCCGCGCCCGCGAAATCCTGACGTGCCGTTCTTCC
>JBKJOC010000488.1:0-4799 GCA_046595725.1 Candidatus Eiseniibacteriota bacterium | reverse complement strand
CGAAGCCTGCGCGACCAAGGGCCTCGAGCCCGCGGCGCCGGTGGCATCGGGCCGCCCGCGGCGCATGAGCGAGGTGCTGGGGGAGGCGCTCGGCGAGCGACCTCGGGCCGTCCTCCTGGGGCCCAGCCACGCCGAGGAAGTGAGCCGCGGCATCCCGACTTCGATCGTGGCCGCGTCGGATCGCATGGAGTGGGCGGAAGCGGTGCAGCAGGCGTTCTTCGCGCCGCGCTTCCGCGTCTACGCGCAGGACGACCTGGTGGGTGTCGAACTCGGCAGCGCGCACAAGAACGTGATTGCGCTCGCCGCCGGTGTGGGAGACGGGCTCGGCTATGGGGACAACACCAAGGGCGCGCTCCTGACCCGGGGCCTGGCCGAGATGAGCCGCCTCGGCATCGCCGCCGGCGCCAGGCGCGAGACCTTCTTCGGACTCTCCGGCATGGGCGACCTGATCACGACCGCGATCAGCCGCTACAGCCGGAACCGCCGCGTCGGCGAGGAATTGGCAAAGGGCCGCGCGCTCGAGGTGATCCTTTCGGATCTCGGGCAAGTTGCCGAGGGGGTGAACACCGCACCGGCCGTGCGTGCGCTCGCCGCGCAGCTCGGCGTCGAGACACCGATCACGCGCGAGGTCTGCGCGGTGTTGTTCGAGGGCAAGTCCGCGCAGGACGCGCTGGCCGATCTGCTGAGTCGGGATCCCAAGCGCGAATCATAGCCGCGGCAAGGTGCCGCGCCGGGAGGGAACATGCCGCGCAAGTCAGCCGTCGAAGCGGGCCCCGAAAAGATGTATCGCTCGATCAGCGAGGTCTCCGAGCTGCTCGAAGTGAAGCCGCACGTGCTGCGCTATTGGGAAACCCAGTTCAGCACCCTCAAGCCGCGCAAGAACCGGGCGGGCAACCGCATGTACCGGCCCGAAGAGATCAAGCTTCTCTACACCATCAAGGAGCTCCTCTACGGGCGCCGCTACACCATTGCGGGCGCGAAGAAGAGCCTCAACAGCGAGAAGAAGACGCCGGGTAGCCAGCTCGACATGGGCTTCAAGGACGCCACGCGCAAGGTCACGCTCACCGAGATCAAGGACGAGCTGACGCGCCTCGTGGCGCAATTGAAAGAACCGCCGGCCCGACGCCGGGTCCTCAAGAGCTGACTTCGCCCTTGTCACGGGCTGGGCGCTGGCTTAGTTTCGGACGGTGCTGCCGCTCCAACGGGGCGGCCCTGGTCGGGGCGTGGCGCAGCCCGGTAGCGCACCTGCATGGGGGGCAGGGGGTCGGAGGTTCAAATCCTCTCGCCCCGACCACTTCATCGACCGCCGGGGGTTCGCGGTGACGCGACCTCCGTTTTCGTTTGGGGCCCACCGCCCCTCGACGCGCATCCCGTTCCGGCCCTCCCCGGTTTTCGCCCTCCCATGATCCGATTCGGCTACGCCCTTTCCTCCCTGCTCGCGCGCCGGCTGCCGGCCGGCATCGCGTACGGCATCGCGCGCGCGCTCGCTCTCCTGTTCTGGGCCTCCGACGCGGGGCGACGCCGCGCCGTGCGCGCGAACCTCACGCGCATCGCACCCGAACTCTCGGCATCTGCGCGCGAGCGCCTGGCGCGCCTCATGTTCGCCACCTTCTCCGAGTCGGTGGTCGACGCGTGGCGTGCGGCGGACGCGTCGGGGGTCACGATCGAGGGCGGCGAGCGCCTGCGCGCCGCGCTCGACGCGGGGCACGGCGTCCTTCTTTGGAGCGCGCACCTCGGCAACTGGGAATTGGCCGCCGCCGCGCTCGCGCAGGGCGGCTTCGACGTCGCGGCCCTCGCCCGCGCCCACGACGACCCCGGCGTCGAGAGCTTCTTCGACGCACGCCGGCGCAAGGCCGGCGTCCGCGTGGTGGCGCGATGCCCGGGCGCGCGCGAGGCGCGTCGCGTGCTCCGCGGGCGCGGACTGCTCGCGCTCCTGGGCGATCGCCGCTTCGGCGCCGGCGGCCGCGCGGTGCCGTTCTTCGGCCGTCCCGCGCGCCTGCCGGCCGCGCCGCTCGCGCTCGCCCGCCGCACCGGCGCCGCGCTCGTGCCCGGCTTCGTCGTGCGCACCGCGCCCGGCCGCTACCTGGTGCATGTCGAACCCGCGCTGACTTCGCCCGATCGCGCGCTCGAGTCGCTCGCCTTGACCCTCGAGCGGTACGTGCGCGCCCATCCCGAGCAATGGTTCGTCTTCGAGCGCATGTGGGATGACGTGCCCGCGGAGACCGCGTGAGCGCGCGCCCCAGGGTGATCCAGCCCATGGTGCTGGTGCCCGCGTTCAATGCCGCGCTGCTGCTGCCCAATGTCCTCGAGCGCCTGGCGCGCGTCCATCCGCCCGGGGCCACGATCGTGATCGACGACGGCTCGAGCGACGGCACGTCCGAGGTCGCGCGGTCCCACGGCGTGCGCGTGATCAAGCACCCCGCCAACCGAGGCAAGGGCGCCGCGCTCCTGACCGGTTTCGCCGCCGCGTGCGCCTCGGGCGCCGACGCGGCGGTCACGCTCGATGCCGACGGCCAGCACAAGCCCGAGGACCTGCCGCGCATGATGGCGGCGCTCGAGGGCGCGGACATGGTCGTCGGGGCGCGCGTGCGCACGGACGCGATGCCGCCGCACCGCCGATTCGGCAACGCGCTCTCCGCGGGATTCCTGACCTGGCTCGCGGGCACGCCGCTGCCCGACGTCCAATCAGGCTATCGCGTCCACCGCCGCTCGGTGCTCGATGCGCTCGGGCTCTCGGGCGCGCAGGTTCCGCCGGGCGCGCTCAAGCCCCCGCCGTTCCGCTCGACCGGCTACGGCTTCGAGTCGGAGATCCTGGTCGCCGCCGCGCGCTACGGCTTCACGATCGCGAATGTGCCGATCGAGGCCGTGTACGAAGGCGCGCCCAGCCACTTCCATCCGCTGCGCGAACTGCCGCGTTTCACCTCGCTCTACGCGCGCCTGATGGCCGATGCGGGCCGCTGGTCGGCACACAAGAAGGCCCTGGTCGCGCGCGGGGGCACAGCGTGGACATCCTGATCACGAACGACGACGGGATTGCCTCGCCCGCGCTTTTCATGTTGCGACAGGAGCTCAAGGACCTGGGGCGAGTCTTCATCGTCGCGCCCGACCGGGACCAGAGCGCCACCAGCCATTCCCTCACGCTCTATCGTCCGATGCGCATCGAGCGCCCCGAACCGGGCGTGTTCGCCGTCGACGGCACGCCGACCGACTGCGTCCTGATTGCCGCCCACGGCCTGCTCGAGCGCGCGCCCGACCTGGTTGTCAGCGGAGTCAACCGCGGTCCGAACATGGGCGACGACGTGTTCTACTCGGGCACGGTCGCGGCCGCGATCGAGGGCGCGATGCAAGGCGTCCCGGCGATCGCGTTCTCGCTCGCGGCCTCCGGCCAGGCCGACTTCCATTATGCCTGCCAGTACGCGCGCCGACTGGTCGGCACCGTAATCGAGCAGGGCCTGCCGGCCAAGAGCGTGCTCAACGTCAACGTGCCGCAGCTCAAGAGCGAGGACATCAAGGGCGTGCGCGTCACCAGTCTTGGCCAGCGCAAGTACCAGGACGCGCTGATCGAGCGCATGGACCCGCGGGGACGGGCCTATTACTGGATCGGCGGCGACGCGCCGGTCTGGGAGCCGCAGGAGGGTAGCGATTTCCTGGCGGTGGACCAGGGCTATGTCAGTGTCACGCCGCTCCACCTCGCGCTCACGGACACAGCGCTGATGGGCGTCCTCGAGGGGTGGCGGCTTTCCCCGTGACTGTGCTAAGGTGCCGCCAGTCGTCAGGGGGCCCTGGTCACCCGGGGTCTTTGCTTTTGTCGGGGCGTAGCGCAGCCCGGTAGCGCACCTGGTTCGGGACCAGGGGGTCGGAGGTTCAAATCCTCTCGCCCCGACTCGCTTTCTCGAAGCCCTTCGGCACTCGTGCCGGGGGGTTTTGTGTTGGTAGAGTGACGACATGGCCGTCCTCCGAGCGACCGTAATGGGCAAGGTTCAGGGCGTGGGCTTCCGCTGGTACGTGCGGGGCCGCGCGCTGCGCTACAGCCTGACCGGTCGCGCAGGGAACCTTCCCGACGGCTCGGTCGAGATCGTCGCCGAGGGACCGGAGGCGTCGCTCGAGGGATTTCTCGGCGTCCTGAGTCAGGGGCCGGGACGCGTCGAGCGGGTTGTGCACCAGATCAGCGAGGGCACGCTCGCGCTTGACGACTTCACGATGGAATGATTGCAGGGGGCTCGTTGCACCCGATCGCACCCAGTGATTTCGAAGCCCGGCTCGCCGATGCGCTGACGCGCGCCCGCCATGCCGGCCGCCTGTTGGCCGACGAGGTGGACGTGCTGCTGGGGGCGCCCGGGTTCGACGCCACGCGCTTCGCCGACTTCGCCGACGCCGCGCGCGCGGAGGGCCTCGAGCTCGAGGGCCTCGACGACGCACCTCTCGGGCAGGAGGAGGCCGAAGGGCCGCCGCTGCGTTTGGTGCACTCGGGGACCGAACCCACGATCTCGGAGGATCCCGAGAACCAGATCCTCAATCGCTACCTCGCCGACATCGCGCGTTTCCCGTTGCTCACGCGCGAGGAGGAAGTCGCGCTCGGACGCGCACGGCGCGATGCCGGCCCGACCTCCGAATGGGCGCGGCGGCGGCTCATCCTCTCGAACCTGCGCCTCGTGGTCTACCTGGCGCGACGCTACCGGAATCGCGGGCTGGCCTATCTCGACGTGATCGAGGAGGGCAACCTGGGCCTGATCACGGCCGCCGACCGCTTCGATCCCGAGCGCAACATCCGCTTTGCCACCTATGCCTCGTGGTGGATC
>JBKJOC010000237.1:0-10487 GCA_046595725.1 Candidatus Eiseniibacteriota bacterium | reverse complement strand
AGCGCGAAGTAGTAGGGCAGGCAGCCGAGGAAGATCGCGAGCGCGAACCGCCACAGCGGGTAGCCGCCCGCCGCCGCCACCAGGCGCAACGGCCCGGCGCCGAGCGGCGTGGCGTAGATGATGAACAGCGCCCAGAACGTGGCATTGCGCGAGCCTGAGAGCGCGCCCTCGATGCGGGCACGCAGGCGCACCAGCCAGCCCGGAAGGCCGCTCGGCCGCGTCACGAGAAAGCGCACGACGTAGTACTGCACGATCGAGCCCAGCGTCGTGCCGAGCGCGCCCACGACCGCGACCAGGAGCGGCGGGTTCCTGGTGCCGGCGTAGGCGACGTAGATGGTCGAGGCGAGCGGCAGGAACAGGGCGTCGACGAAGAGGTAGCCGAAGAAGAACCACAGTTGATCGAACACCGGGGGAAACGAGCTCACGAAGGCGTGCCGTACGCGGGTTCCATCGCGGGCGTTGGGGCCTCGAGCGAGGCGACGGCGGGCTCGGGCACCCGCAGGACGACGAGCGTCATGTCGTCCTCGAAGTCGTCGGTGCCGGTGAACGCGCGCACGTGGTCCTTGACCGCCCAGGCGATCGCCTCGGCCGAGAGCCCGCGGTCGAGGCCCATGAGGACGTCGCCCAGCCTCTGCTCGTCATAGAACTCGCCGCTCGGGGAGCGGGCCTCGGTCACGCCGTCGGTGTAGAGGACGAGCCGGTCGCCGCGCCCGAGCCTTACCGAGCCATCGGTGAGGCGCGCATCGTCGAACACGCCGAGCAGGAGACCGCCATGGTCCAGGAACTCGACGCGACCGTCGGCGCGCAGCAGGATCGGCGGGTTGTGGCCGGCGTTGGTGTAGTTGAGCGTCAGCGTTGCGCGGTCAAGGCGGCCGAGAAAGCAGGTCGCGAACATGCCGGTCTCCCCGCGCTCGAGCATCAGGCGGTTGATGCGGGTCAGCATGTCCGACGCCGAGCGGCCCTCCCCCGCCTGCGTGCGCAGCGAGGCCTGCATCATGCTCATGACCAGCGCTGCGGGCACGCCCTTGCCGGAGACGTCGGCGATCGCGGTCAGGAGGTCATCCTCGACCTCGACGACGTCGAAATAGTCGCCGCCAACCTGCTTCGACGGCTGGTTGGTGCCGAAGATCTCGAGGTTGCTCCAGCGCGGGAACACCGTCGGGAGGTAGCGGAACTGGATCCGGCGGGCGAGCGTCAGTTCCTCCTCGAGCGCGACCCGGCTCAGGCTCTCGGCGTAGAGCGAGGCCGTGCGCATCGCGGCTCCGACCTGGTTCGCCAGCGTCTCAAGCAGGAACAGGTCCTCGCGCGAGAAGCGGGCGCCGGTCAACTTGGGGCCGAGCACCATCGCGCCCAGCGGCTCGTCCCGGTGGCGCACCGGGACGATCAGCACGTAGCCGAGCTTGTGCGAAGCGTCGACGAAGCGGGCCGCGTCGGCCGCCAGCTCGGGCGGACAGCCGTCGATTAGCTGGGTCGCGAGCGCGGGGCCGGCCGCCAGCGCCTCGGGCGGCAGCACGGCGGCAAGCGCGATCAGCCCGCTCTCGAAGCCGTCGGTGCCGGCCGCGCGCGTCAGGCGGTCGAAGGTCGCGACCAGCTTGAAGCGCTCGCCGTTGCGCGCCATCAAGGTCGCACGCTCGAGCAACAGGGATTCGCCCACCGCCGAGGTCAGCCGCCCGCCCAGCGTCACGAGGTCGAGCTCGGTGACAATGTCCTTGGAGAGGTTCTGGATCACGGTGCGGCCCTCGCGCCGGTCGCGCGACAGGTAGCCCTCGACCAGTTCCTCGATTCGCGCCGCCACGGGCGAGAGCGTCGAGACCAGGAGCAGGAGCAGGAGCGGCTGGATCAAGACCGGGTTGATGCCCGACCAGTCTGCCGCGTACTTGCCGAGCAGCGAGGAAATCCCGAGGTAGACCAGGATCATCCCGAGCGCGGGGATCAGGAACAGGATGCTGCGCCGGACGAGGAAGCCGGCGTCCAGGAAGCGGTAGCGCACGATCGCGTAGGCGATCCCGCCCGAGCCCATCGTGAGCGCGATCACGAGCAGCGCCGAGCGCATCGCCTGGGCGGTGGTCGCTCCCACGCCGAACACGGCCGGCAGCGGCACGGCGAGCGAGTAGAGGACGAGGCAGGCGCCGAGCCCGATCGAGATCGCGCGCAACTGGTCCCTGAGGCGCGGGCTCGTGACCTCGCGCAGGCGCAGGCCGAGCACGATCAGCGTCACCACCACGTAACCGAGATTGACGAGCGAGAACAGGAACTGGTGGACGCTGAAGAGAGTCCCGGCCAGCCCCTGCATGCTGGTCAGGACCGGCGCGGCCCAGCCGGCGTAATTCGCGATGTCAGGGATCCAGAACGTGTTGTTGGTCAGCCGCGCGGCCCAGGTCAGCGCGAGGTGGAAGAGGTAGGGCGTGAAGACCAGGGTCTCGAAGAAGGGCACGCGGCGGAACCAGCGGGGCTCGCGCGGGAACACCAGGACGAACAGGAGCAGCGCCGGGAAAAAGAACTCCCAGAGGTAGGAGAAGTACTCGACCGCGTCGGCGGTCGCGATCGCGTTGCGGCCGCGCGCGCCCGTGGCGGCGAGCGAGAGACCGACCAGGAGCGCGCCCAGTCCCCCGAAGGACAGCATGAGCGCCGCCCAGCGGTTGGACTTCTGGCGCGGATCCTCGCGGAAGATCGCGATCCCGAGCAGGATGATGAGCGCGCCGAGGGAGACACAGAGGGTGGCGCCCCAGAGGGCCAGCGGCATGGCGCGAGGATCCTCCGGGGCCGGGCTGCGGTGCGACGGTTGTTACAGGGGTGTGGCGGGCGCCGTCGGCGGTGCCGGAGGCGCGGTCGTCACCTGCATCGGACGCGCAG
Source organism: Candidatus Eiseniibacteriota bacterium (assembly GCA_046595725.1). Taxonomy (GTDB): domain Bacteria; phylum Eisenbacteria; class RBG-16-71-46; order RBG-16-71-46; family DASYSL01; genus JANPEF01. The sequence continues at coordinate 7,634 of JBKJOC010000237.1, read as the reverse complement.
CCCACGGCATGCGCAGTGGCTCGATCTGCCCCGCCCTGGCGCGCAGGACGCCGCCGATGCCGGCCAGCAGCGCCGCGCTCGAGATGGCAGCACCGAGGATCCCGAGCGCGTGGCCCAGCAGTGCCGCCGGCGGCAACACGAGGCCCATTGCCCGGAACAGCGGACCGACCAGGCCGAGCAGGCTGATGGCGACGATGCCGACCACCGTGTTGCGGACCAGCGTCGGCTCCCCGAGCCGCGGCGAGAGCCTGCGCACCAGCCAGCGCCCGAGCGCCGAAGCGCCCAGCACGCCGCCCCACAGGCAGACTGCGACGATGGCGAGACCATAGCCCAAAAGCAGCAGCACGGCCACGGGGATGCCGATGATCGTGACCACCAGGAGGACCGCCGCCAGGGCGACCGCGACGGTCAGGGGCGCGAGGGCGAGGAGTCCCAGGAACCCCCACAGGACGGAAAGCGCGGGGTGCTCCTCGAGCTTCGCCAGGATCTTGCGCGAGCGCTCGGGCGTGACCATGACGATGATCCAACCGATCAGGAGCCAGAAGAACAGCTTGAACACTGCCGAGAGGAAGCGCACCCCGTTGCCCACCAGGTCGAGCGCTCCGAGTTCGAGGAAGCGTCGCGGCAGGCCGCCGACGGTCACGTTCGAGCCCCGCACGATCGCGGTGCTGGCCTTGTGCACGGTGCCGCCGAGGCTGACCACGTCCCCGCGCACGATCGCGCCGTCCTCGAGCGTGACGTCGCCGCCCATCGCGACCACGTCGTCGTCGACCACGCCCTTGATCAGCACGTTGCCGCCCATCGCGAAGACGTGCCCGAGCACGTGCTCGCCGCGTTCGACCACCACATCGTCGCCGACCTGGACCACGTCATTGTCGCCCGCGTGCATGCGCCGGCGGAAGGCCTCGGTCCGCGCGTCATCCGGCATGCGCGGCAGCGCGCCCGCGCCGGGCGGCGCGGGGGCAGCGGGGGCCGCGGGCGCGTCGACCTCGACCTTGATCGGGGCCTTCATGAAGTCTTCGTGGATCGAGTCGGCGGACACGCCTGGCAGGTCGGTCTCCTGTGCCTGGACGCGGCCGGCGTCGCCCAGCCAGGCGGACGCGATCGCGGTCGCCACCATCAATGACAGCGCCAGCGCGAGGGTTCGGGGCGAACGGCTCGGGCTCATGGCTTCTCCTTGACGGCCACGCTGGCCTCGCGCGCCTGGAGGCGGATGTCGCCGGACGAGCTGCGCACCACGGTCGTGCCCGCGCCCCCCAGGTTGCCCGTCAGGTGGTTGCGATTCATGGTGCCGACCTTGATCGCGCCCGAAACCGACATCTTCCCGGTGGCGGTCTGGACGTCGAGCTCGCCGCCGGCGCCGCGCGGCAGCGCGAGTTCGATCCCGCCGGAGGCGGAGCGCAGCGACACCATCCTCGGCGGCCCGAGCAGGCTGATGTCCTGGTCCCCCGAGGAAGTCTCGATCACGACTGAATCGCCCTGTGCCCGCACGGTCGCGGCGCCCGAGCTGGTCGAGACCAGCGCATTGCCGACGGCATTGTCGACCTGGACGTCCCCGCTCGAGGTCTCGACCGCGACCCGGCCGGCGATGCGATCGAGCGTGACGTCGCCCGAAGTCGCCCGCACCGCCACCGGGCCGGTCAGGTCCTCGCCCTCGACTTCGCCCGAGGTCGTGCGCACGCTGATCGGCTGGCGCACCCGCTGGATCGTCACGTCGCCCGCGGTGGCCGACACCTTGAGGTCGCCGCCGTCGAGGTCGTAGATGTGCGCGTCGCCGGAATAGAGGTCGAGCGTCAGCGCCTGCTTCAAATCGTGCGCGTCGAGGTCGCCGCGCTCGGTGACGAACGCGATCGGCCGCCCCACAGGGACGGCGATCGTGACCTCGATCTCGACCCGGCGGCGAATGCGCCAGGGCCCCGCCTCGACGCTGACGCTGCTGGTGCCGCGCTCCGGCTCGCGGACGCGCAGGACCAGCTCGTTGCCGCTGCGCTCGACCGTGACCCGGATCTGCTTCCACAGGGCGTCGACGGAGCGCTCGGACATGGACTGGACCCGCTTGACGGTGAGGACCCGCACGGTGTCGTCGGGGCTCGGGACCAGGTGGACGTCGGCGCTGCGGGTCTCGACCCGGATGGCGGTCTGGGGGGCGAGCGGCAGGGCGCTCGCCAGGCGGTCCTCGCGCACATGGGTGGGCCGGCGCTCGCCGCAACCGACCGCGACCAGCGCCAGGCCGGCCACGACAAGGAGGCCGGCGGGACGAAAGGCGGCGGAGCGGGGATTGCGGTCGTTCATGACGGGCCTCCGGGATGGGGTCGTTTCGATCACATCCCCCTTACGGCCGCGCCCGGCCGGGGGTTGCCGCCCTAGCGATAGTTCGTGAATTGCAGGGCGCGGGGCCAGTCCCGGGACCGGATCGCCGTGATGACCGCCTGGAGGTCGTCCTTCTTCTTGCCCGTCACCCGGACCTGTTCGTCCTGGATCGTGGTCTGGACCTTGACGGTCAGGCCCTTGATGAACTTCACCAGGTCGCGGGCCAGCTCACCTTCGAGGCCCGAGTTGAAGGTCAGGGTCTGCCGCACGGTGGCCTTGGCGGCGGGCTCGATCGGACCCTCATCGATCCCCTTGAGCGAGACGCCGCGCTTGGTGAGCTTGGAGTCGAGCACGTCGCGGACCTGGCGGAGCTTGGGCTCGCCGTCGCCCGCGATCACGATCTTGTCCTTGCCCTCGATGCGCACCTCGGCGGCGGTGCCCTTGAAGTCGAAGCGGGTCGCGATCTCCTTGACCGCCTGCTGGACGGCGTTCTGCACTTCCATCCAGTCGACTTCGGAAACGATGTCGAACGACGGATCGGACATGAGGTCTCTTCGGGGTATCGGGGGGGAAAGGAAAGAGGGCCCTTGCGAGCCCTCTTCTCGATGCTTCGCAGCGGCGCGGAACGCGCGCGCGATTACATGTGCGACGTGGTGTCCATAGCAGCGCCGCCCATGGTCGTGTCCGGAGCAGTCTCCGTCGTCGTCGTGGTCGTCGTCGTGGTCGTCGACTCGGGAGTGGTCTGCACCTCTTCCTTCTTGGCGCAACCCGAAGTCGTCAACGTGAGAGCGACGAATGCAAGCGACGAAAGCGCGATAAGCTTCCGCATCCTCTGCGTTCACCTCCTTTAAACATGACCCCGCCGGAGCGCGATCACGCCGTCATTGGATCAGCCGTCCCGAAACCTGCCTCCGGAGGAGACTTCGGGGTCGCCGCGAACCGCCAGCACCATGCGAAAAGCACCACTTCTGAAAGCGGTGCCTCGAGATGCAACAACGCTGGGCTGCGGGCCGCTGTGCCGGGAGGCGCTGGGTGTCGATCGAGGAGTGGGCCAGCCGGGCGACAATCGGGCGGAACGTACGTTTCCGCTCAATGGAGTGTCAAGCCCTTTGTCGCCATTTCCCGCTCGAACCGGGGTCTTTGTGTGCGATATCTCGCACAACATTGAACGTTTATTCGATTGTCATAGAACGATTTACGATTAAACCGCTGCGAGTCCGCGGGCCACGTCGGCCTCGAGATCGAGGACGTCCTCGCAACCGACGGACAGGCGGACCAAGCCGTCCGTGAACCCCGTCGCCTCGCGGGCGGCTTTTGGGACGGACGCATGCGTCATCGAGGCGGGATGACTGACCAGGCTCTCGACGCCGCCGAGCGATTCCGCCAGCGTGAACAGCCGAAGCGCCTCGCAGAAGCGCGTGCCGGCGGCGAGGTCGCCGACCTCGAGCGTGATGATCCCGCCGAAACCCGACATCTGGGTCTTCGCGAGCGCGTGGCCCGGATGGGTCGGCAACCCCGGGTAGAACAGCCGCTCCACCTTCTTCTGGCCCGAGAGGAACGCGGCCAGGTGGCCGGCGTTCGCCTGGTGACGGTCCATGCGCAACGCCAGAGTCTTGGTGCCGCGCAGAGCCAGCCAGCAATCCCACGGCCCGGGCACCGCCCCGACCGCGTTCTGCAGGAAGCGCAGCCGCGTCGCCAGGTCCTCGCGCCGCACGACCAGGCAGCCGCCGATCATGTCGCTGTGGCCGTTCAGGTACTTGGTGGTGGAGTGGAGCGCGACGTCGATGCCGAACTCGAGCGGCCGCTGCAGGTAGGGCGTGGCGAAGGTGTTGTCGCACGCGCTGATCGCGCCGTGCGCGGCGGCGAGCTTCGCGACCGCGGCCAGGTCCGTGATCGTCAGCAGCGGGTTGGTCGGGGTCTCGACGAAGACCAGGCGCGTGTTCGGCTTGATCGCCGCTTTGACCTCTTCGAGGTCGGCCGTGTTGACGTAGCTGGCGCTCAGCCCGAAGCCCTGGAACACCTGGTCGAACAGGCGAAACGTCCCGCCGTACATGTTGTTCGAGGCGACGACGTGGTCCCCCGCCTTGAGCAGGCAGAGCAGGTTCGTCGTGGCTGCGAGGCCCGAGGCGTAGGCGAAGCCGTGCGTGCCGTTCTCGAGCGAGGACAGGTTCGCCTCGAGCGCCTCGCGCGTCGGGTTCTGGCTCCTGGCGTACTCGTAGCCCTTGTTCTTCCCCAGCCCGTCCTGGGCGTAGGTCGAGGTCTGGTAGACGGGCACCGCGACCGCGCCGGTGCGCGGGTCGGGATCGTTGCCGGCATGGATGGCGCGCGTCGAGAAGCCGGCCTTCGGATCGATCGGCAAGCGGGACCCCCGTTATTCGGCGATGAGCGAGATGACGTCGAGGCGGGTCAGGATGCCGGTCGGGCCCCCGCCGTTGCCGGCCACCAGCACGGCCGATGAGTGCTTCTGCTTGAGGAGCTGCGCGACGCGCGTCACGGGTTCGTCCGGGCTCACGACCGGCAGGGGCGGCTCCATCAGGTCGCGCACCGGACGATCGAGCGCGGCCGGGTCGTCGAGCACGCGCTTCATGATCTCCGCGTCGTAGACCGTGCCCACGACCTGGGTGCCGTCGAGCACCGGGAGCTGCGAGACATCGTACTGCCGCACCAGGTCGAGCGCACGCCGCACCGGGTCTGCCGCCGCGACGCTGAGCAGTGCCTGGCCGCCGGTCGCCTTGCCGAACAGGAGGTCGGAAACCAGGGTGGCCGTCGGGTCGAGCAGGTGATTGTCGCGCATCCACTCGTCGTTGTGGACCTTGGAGAGGTAGCGCTCGCCGGTGTCGGGCACGATCACCACGATGACGTCGCCGGGCTTCGCCTGCTTCGCCTCCTCGATCGCCGCCCAGAGCGCGGTCCCGGTCGAGCCGCCGCCCAGGATGCCCTCCTCGCGCGCGAGCCGCCGCGCCAGGTTGAGTGACTCCTTGTCGCCGACGCTCACGACATCGTCGATCACGTCCCAGTTGTAGGCTTCGGGCAGGAAGTCCTCGCCGATGCCCTCGACCTTGTAGGTGTGGGCCTCGCCCAGGGTGCGGGTGTGGAACCACTGGCACAGGATCGAGCCCACCGGGTCGGCGCCGACGACGCGGATCTTCGGGTTCTTCTCCTTCAGGAACTTGCCCGTCCCCGAGATCGTGCCGCCCGTGCCGATGGAGGTGATGTAGTGCGTGATCTTCCCGCTGGTCTGTTCCCAGAGCTCGGGGCCGCTGGTGCGGTAGTGGGCCGCCGGATTCGCCGGATTGTCGTACTGGTTGGTCAGGAACGCGTTCGGGCGCTCGCGCGTGATCCGGCGCGCCACCTGGTAGTACGACTCGGGCGAATCGGGCGCGACCGCGGTCGGGCAGACCACGACCTCGGCGCCGTAGGCCTTGAGCAGCGTGATCTTCTCCTTGGCGACCTTGTCGGGCATGCAGAACACGGTCTTGAAACCCATCACGCACGCCGCCATCGCGAGCCCGACGCCGGTGTTCCCCGACGTGCACTCGACGATCGTTCCCCCCGGCTTGAGGTGCCCGTCCTTGAGCGCCGCCTCGATCATCGACAGCCCGATCCGGTCCTTCGCGCTGCCGCCCGGGTTGAACGACTCGAGCTTGGCGTAGATCGGGACCGGCAGGCCGCGCGAGATCTTGGAGAGGCGGACGATCGGCGTGTGGCCGACGGTTTCAAGGATGTTGTCGTGGACCTGCATGCCGTCGATCACTTCGGGCTCGCTTGGGGTGGGGGTTTTCGCTGTGCCGCGGACGCCCTGGATCTTACCAGATCGGGCTCGGAGACAGGGCGGCCCGGGGCGACGAAGCCCGCGTGCTGCGCGAGCCTCCGGGGTGCCGGGCCTTGCCCGGCGGCAGGAAAGAGAAAACGGCCTGGGAGGCAGGCTCCCAGGCCGTCCCTGCGCATTGGCGGCGCGTCTAGTGCGACACGCGCGGCAGTTTCGCGGCGTAGTTCCAACCCGGGTCGTTCGCCCCCTGGTGGCAGGTGATGCACACCGCCTCGGCGACCTTGCCCCCGTTTTTCTCGAACATCGCGTGACGCGTGCCGAACCCGTGGCACGATTCGCAGCCCACGTTCATGAGCTTCGCCGTCGACGTCGCGTTGACGTATCCGCTCGGACGCTGGAAGCCGACGACGTGACACTGCACGCACTCGGGCGTGGCATCCTTCTGGACCCGCTGCAACGTGGCGAACGCGTGCGCGTGCTGCGTCGACTGCCACTGCTCGTACTGGGCCTTGTGGCAGCTCATGCACGTCTCGGAACCGACGTACTGGTCGCCACTCGGGTGCTGTTGCTTCGTATCCTGAAGCTGGCTCTGCTGCTGCTCCTTCTGCAGGCGCGCGTTCTGCGCGTCCTCGAAGTCCTTCGCCAGCTTCGCGATGTCCGCGCGCTCGCCGACCTCGGGGAGCAGGATCAGGGTCTCGGAGTTGAGGTCCGTGACCTTCTTGCCGTCGAGCGTCAGCTTGGTCATCCCGATGTTCTGGCCCTGCTCGCCGCTGGCGACCGTGATCGAGCTGTTGACCCGGCGACCCTGTGCCACGAAACCCGGGTGGTGGCCGAGCACGACGACGTCGATGCCCGGGACCTGCGCCGCCAGGTCCTCGCCTTCAACGCGGCCCAGGTGCGTCAGCGCCACCACGACATCGGCCTGCTTGCGCAGCTCTGTGACCATCTTCTGCGCGGTCGAGATCGGGTCGTCGATCGTGATCTTCTCGCCGGCGTTCGCGGGCAGCTCGATCTTGGGCCCCAGGACCGAGAAGATGCCGACCTTGAGGCCGCCCTTCTTGACGATCACGTAGGGCTTGAACGCGGTCTTGCCGGTCTTCTTGTCGATGATGTTCGACGAGATGAGCGGCGTCTTCGACTTCGCGGCCATCGCCAAGAGCTTCTCGTAGCCGAACCCGAGCTCGCGCTCGCCGATGCCGGCCGCGTCGTAGCCCATCAGACCCATGGTCTCGAGCTGGAACGCGAACTTGGCATCCTCGTGCGGCTTGGCAGGGTCAGGCGCCCAGTCGCCACCGTCCACGACGACTGCGTCGCCGTACTTGATCCTCGTGCTGTCCACGAAACTGGCCCGCCGGGCCAGTCCACCCTTGGGCGTGTGTCAGCCGCAGGGCGTGATGTAGCCGATGACGTCGGAAGTCGAGACCACCGGCAGCACCTTGCCCTTGAGGGCGCCCTGGGTCTGTCCCAGGGAAGTGCCTAACGTGGTCAGGACGACCGCCATCCCGAGCAACACGAGATCGCGAGTGCGCAGAGTCTTCAGAGCGAACCTCCTGAA
>JBKJOC010000064.1:0-5550 GCA_046595725.1 Candidatus Eiseniibacteriota bacterium | reverse complement strand
GTCCCGCGCTCACCTCGAATCCGCCCGCCGTCGGCCGCACGCCGAGCGCACCCACGTTCCACGCCGGACGATCGAACCACAGGCGCACGCCGTCGAGTGAACGCGCCGCGTGCGTGTAGCCGAACGGGCCGACCAGGCGCTCGGTGATGCGCGCCCGCTTGAGCCACAGAAGATCGGCGTCCCCCGGAAGCGTCTCGACCCCCTCCCCCCACTCGAAGCGGCCGAGCGTCGCGTTGAAGCCGCCGAAGCGCGCGGTCGCGTAGGCCTGCTTGAGGAACGTCTCGCCCTGGTCGGTCTCGGGCGTGTACTGGAAGTAGCTCCCTCCCGGTCCGAGGTTGCCGGGCGGGGCCGTGCGCGTCGCGTCCTCGGGAAGGCCGAGCACGCGCGTGTCCTGGCCCTCGACCACGACCTGCAGGTTGGGCAGCGTCATCCGCGCGCCGAAACGGAGCTGATTGCCGAAGTAGTCGTAACGCTCGGCGCCGGGCGCGTATTGACCCGCGACCGGAACGAACCAGTCGACCGACTCATAGCGCAGTCGATCGCTGATCAGGAGGGTCACGTTCTTGCGCCAGGAATCGGCGCTGGCGGCGCCCGGTGCGAGGGCCGCGGCGGCGGCGAGGATGGCCAGGGGAATGAGAACGGTTGGCTTCACGGGGGTCGGCTCTCCGAGGTCATGGTGAACGAATCATATGGAGGAGGGAGTGGGATTCGAACCCACGAGAGCTTACGCCCTAGCGGTTTCCAAGCCTCCGTGTTTCGCTCCTAACTCCTTGCTACGTCTCGTTACCGTTTCCAAAAGCGGCTACCTTGGTAACCGTTTCGTGGACGCGGGCAACTTCCAAGGCGACCGATGACTCGCTGAGCCGGCCGTAGCGCTGCGTGGTCACGATCGTCGAGTGACACAGCAGCTGCTGCAGCGCCCCCAGGCTCCCTCCCGCCTCCAAGCAATGGAAACGCAGGGTCAAATGCGCGAACAGTTGCTTGCGACAAGCGATACGAGATCCATGATGACAGGCGTCATAAGCCCGCAAAGTACATCTCGAGCTTATCGACTAAATTCAATTCTTCGGTCGCCGATGACTCCGCGAGCGCGGCATCCTTGTAAGCAACCGCCTTTCCCATATTCACGAGCGCCTTCTCGAACGAGGCGGCAAGGGGATCGTTGTCGAGCTTAGGTGCGACCTTAGACCACTGCGACCGCGCAAACACCATGGCCTCGCCCATGTCCTTCCAGCGTGGCGGGACAGCCTTGAGGTCGGCCTGATAACGGAACCCGGCATAGTCCAGTAGACTCACTGCAGGGGGAACTTTGGTCCCCGCGGGAACCGAACTGACGATTCCGCGATAGATTTCGATGGAGGCCAGCGCCAGACCGGCACGATCTTCACTATTCCGAGCTTGGTCGATGTCGTTGAACAGCTTATCGGTATTGCTGACGCTCGGGGCCGAAAGCAGGGTTCGCACGGAGGCAGCCGCACTGCGCGCTTCGATGATGGTCTTGTCGATTTCCGGAAGCGGCGCAGAAAAGGCGATCTCGGTTAGTTTTTCGAACGGCTCCGCGGCAGCGAGGATCTGCTCAGTAGGGGACACTTTCGCCGCGGGCGTCGTGGCCGCAGGCTTATCCTGGCTGTTGTTCGGCGCCTGTCCGCATCCTGCAAGCACCAACGCGATCGTCGGGAACATCACGCTGATAAGAAATTTCATGAGTCTGCCCTTCCGGGGTTACCTGCAAGAAGTTTTACCGAAAACGTGGCTTGCAGACTACTTCCTAGATGGCTGGGGCCCTTCCTGTTCTCTTGGCAGACATCGACTCAGGTGGAGGAGGGAGTGGGATTCGAACCCACGAGAGCTTGCGCCCTAGCGGTTTTCAAGACCGCCGCCTTCGACCACTCGGCCACCCCTCCGTGCGTGCAGGATATGCAGATACAGGGCTCTGCACAACGCGCACGGGGCAGCCTGCTACAGAAAATGCTACCGAAGCTCCGCAAGACAGCGGTGCACCCGATGCGCCTCCTCGCGCATGAATAATGGACGAGTGGCCGAACATCTGTTGTAGCGCCGCGAGGCTAGCGCCGCTTTTGAGCCAGCGGCACCCGAAAGTGTGCCGCTTTTGCCGTGGGCACGATCCCGAGGACTACCATCGCCATCGACGACCCCAGGACCATGCTGGACCGATACCCGCACTCGCCCGGCTACCGATCGATCTTGAACAACGTGCTGTTCGCGGCGACGGAGAGGAAGAAGAAGAAGAAGACGTCCGGGGTGCTGGCGGCTGGGCACTCGGCCCGGGTCCTAGGCTCCCCAGCCGTGCTTTTCGTGCGGTGCGGCGAGCGCATCCTGTGGCTTCCCGAGCTATCGTTCCGTGCTCAAAAGCGCGGCCTTGGTGGGGTCGGGAGCAAGTTCGCCTTCCATGACGAGGATCCTGCTCGGCGTCACGTTGCGCGCCGACTGCGTGGCCACGACCTCGCGCAGTGGGCCGATGACCGTGCCGTTGGCAGCGCCCATGGCGTTGGTCTTGAATGCCGCAACGGCTGCCTGCTGGCCCTTGATGTAGACCCTGTAGGCGGTTGCCGGCTTGAGTTTGAACAGAAACACCTCCAGCGCATCGACCAGGCCGAGGTTGCGGACGACGATGAAGCCCCGACCCTCGCCACCGTGCGCCGTGAGCGCGATATCGATCGGGTCCGAGTTGCCGCGCGGGATGAGATTGGCCGTGCCGTCGCCCGCTGGCACTACATTCGACACATACACCAGCGCTTGCGGTGCCTGCCCGACCGGCACATGCGCCACCACTTTATTGCTCGCAGTGTCGATCACCTCCACCGCATCACCATTCTCCAGCCCGACGTACATCCGGCTGCCGTCGTCGGAGGGCCAGATGCCGTGCGGGAGCGCGCCGACCGGGATGGTCGCCACAAGTTTCGGAGCCGAATCCGTCGTGAACACCTTCACGACGTTCTCGCCGCCGATCGTCACGTACGCCAGCGTTCCGTGGTCGGTCGCTGCGAAGCCCAGGTGGTTGGTAATGAAACCGGTATCGAAGACACCCTTCACTGCCAGCTTCTCCGTATCGATGCGGGTGACCTTGCCCACATCCTTGTGCGTCATCCAGAGCTCCCGGCCATCCGGCGTGAACTGCAGGAACGGAGAGAACGGACTCACGACCTGAAGTCTCTTGATCACCTTGCGGGTCGCCACGTCGATGATATCCATCGTGGGATTGAAGCTGGACACCAGGAACGCGAGCTTGCCGTTTGGATGGAACAGCACCATGCCCGGACCTGCGGTTGTCTCGATGCGGGCGGTCTCGCGGTAGCTCGCCGGATCAATCACCGAGAGATAGTTCTCTCCCCGGACCGCCACCCATACTTCCTTGCCGTCGGCGGTGAAGAAGCCTTCGTGCGGCGAGCGGCCGATGTAGGCGATCCCTTTGACCCGGTTCGTCGCCGTCTCGATGAACGTGACGGAATTCGATCCATTCGAGATGGCGATCAGCACCTTGTGATCCGGGGAGAATCCGAGCCCGTGCACGTTCACCTCGCCCTTGTAGATTGCCGAGAGCACGTCCGGGCGCTGATTCCCGAGCCGAATCTGACCAAGGAGCAAATTGGTGGCGGGGTTGATCACAGACACTGTGTTCGAGTTCTGGTCCGCCGTGTAAACGCGGTCCTGCGGAGCTGGCAGGGCGCTCGCAGTTCTCGCACTGAACAGCAGCATCAGGGCGAGGCGGGCTGTTCTCATGGGGCTTCCCTCTTTCCGAGGTGCGATCGAGCACACTGGTTGGTGCTCACACCGCCGATCACCGCGCGGGGTGGCGCGCGAGCCAGGCCTGCATGAGCCGGATTTCGTTCTGCTGCTCGGTAATGATTCCTTGCGCGAGATTTGTGAGCTCTGCGTCCTTGGTGTAGAGCAGCAACGCTTTGGCCATGTCCACGGCACCCTGATGATGAGGCACCATCATGACCACGAAGTCATGGTCGGCATCGCCATTCCTGATCGCGGTGGTCATGCCGTGATCCATCACCGCCATGGCGTCGTCCATCAAACGCGGGAAGGTCTTGGCGGTACTCGCCACGAACGCGGGGGGCCGTCCATGCGCCCCGCCGTGATGCCGCATGTGCATGTCGGCGGCGGTCGCAATGCCGACCAAGCCAAGCAGCAGTGTGGCCGCGAAGCCGAATCGTGACCGAGAGAAGCTGGCGAGGCTCATGGCGTCGTGTCCTTTCAGGCTGCAGTGCATGGAGGAGAGCCGCTCGCATCCGTTGCCCTGCTCCGCTCGGCCATCCCTCCATCAAAGTGGGGAACTTCGGTCAGGGCAGGCGGACGAGCCGGGTCTGCCAGGTCCTTCCTTCCGCCATGAGGACCGCGAAGTAGAGCCCCGCTGGCATCGCGCGGCCTGCATCGCTGCGGCCGTCCCAGGCGTGGTGCGAGGGGCCGGCGGGCCGCTCGTCGTCGAGGAGCCGGGCGACGCGCGCACCGCGCACGTTGTAGACGTCGATGACCACGCGGCCGGGACGCGTGAGGGCAAAGTCGATCCGCGAGGTCGTTCCCCGGCGCGCCGGGTTCGGCGTGACGCCGGTGAGTCCCACGATCGGCGGCGGTGTCGCGCCCGGAGGCACGCCGACCACCGTGCCCGACGTCCGCACGTCGAAGTCGCCGCTCGTGTGCGCTTCTGGGGTGATCCAGCGCGAGCGCGGAAAGAACGGCGAGCTGGTGACGAAGCGCGCGCGCAAGTGGTACGTGATTGCCGGCCACGGCAAGTTGATCAACGGGAAGGCGCGGATCCCTGAGCTCAGGAGCCCGGCTCCCTCGTCGGGCGCACCCGAGTCGTAGACGAAGCCCGTCGCCTGGGTGGGCACGCCGGAAAACAGCGTGTTTTGCGTGACGGCCTCGAACTCGACCCCGATCGTTGCCCGGCCCGATGGGCTTGCGTACTGGACGTCGCTGCGCACGCCGTCAGGCACCGCGACCCGCGCGGGATGGAACCGCCTCACGCTAGAGCCGTTCGGCTCGAAGAGCGAGATCGTCGAGACATGTCCGGGACCCGATCCGCCGAGGAATGCGTACGCGCGCCCGGCGGCGCCCGGCGCGCCGACTGCGACGTCGGCGAAGCCGTCCAGGTTCCCGTCGGCGAACGGTGCGATCGCCTCGCCGACGCGTGCGCCGTTGATGCCGGACGTGAATGAGTATGCCGGAGTGAGCGAAGGGCCCTGCATCGCTCCGAAGAAGAGATCGATTCGACCCTGGTCGACGATCCCGCCGTCGAAGCCCGGCGAGCCGATCGCGAAATCTCCCCGACCATCGCCGTCGACGTCGCCGCCGCCCGCGATCGCCCGGCCAAAGCCCTGATTCGCCTCCGTGCCCTCATATCTGCGAATCGGAATGTTGCTCGGCGAGCGACCGAGATTCCCCGCGTAGACCAGGACGGCGCCGCGCCCGCCATTGAATTGCGGCGCTCCGACCGCGAGGTCACAGACGCCGTCGCCGTTCACGTCGCCGAGCGATGCCAGGGTCAGTCCGTACGACTTTTCGAGCGGGCTCATCGTGTAG
>JBKJOC010000047.1:0-3697 GCA_046595725.1 Candidatus Eiseniibacteriota bacterium | reverse complement strand
CTTGTCGGCGGCCGATCGTTCGGCCGAGGCCAGCGAGGAGTTCTTGTCCGCGCGGTTCTTGATTCCGGAAAGCACCCGCGCCTGCGCGTTGCGCGACTCGACGGCAGCCCGCGTCCCCGCGTTCGACAGGTCCCCGAGGTCATGCAGCTTCAGTTCCAGCCGGGCGGCATCGCTGCGCGACTGCGCGAAATCGGCGAGCGCCTGCTGCACCGCCGCCTGGGCGCCGTGCATCTCGCGCATCCGATCCAGGTAGCGCTGCTGCGACTCGAGCCTGCGTCGCTCGGCCCCGAGCGCCTTCTGGTCGGCGGCGCGCCTTTCCTTCTTCGCCAGGTCGATGCGGATCTTCATGCTCGAGACTTCGGTCTTCTTGATTTCGACCTGCGACTTGCGCCGCACCTCGTGGGCGCGCTCGACCGAGAGCCGCTGCAGCGCCGCGGCCTTGAGCTCCGCCGACCGCGTCAGGTCGAGGTTGATCTCGGCGCGCGGCCGGATGTCGACCAGAAACGGCAGCGCGAGCGATGTGTCGTACTCGGCCGGCAGCGGCGGCACCGGCATCGATCGCCGGGCCGTGGGGGGCGGGGTCACGGGAGAATCGGGAACGACGGTCGAATCGGGCGGCGGCGCCGCGGGCGGCGGATTGCCGTCCTGCGCTCTCGCGGGGAGCGCGAAGAGGCCAACTGCGAGGATGACGGCGCTCAGGTGAAGATAACGGGCAGGGACCATGGAACCTCCGGGGTTTCGGACTAGGGGCAGCTGCGCAGCCAATTGACGCGCAGATCGCCACAGCAATCGCAGGGCGGCGCGAGCGCGCGCGTCTTGAGAAAGCGTCCTCGCACGCTGCCCGCGTCGTCGAGTTCCTCGACGAAGAACGCAGCGAGCTTGACGAGTTGGACCCGGGATCGCCCCGATTTGCCCCCGATTCTGGGATCCGTGAAGCCCACGATCACGAGGCGCGGGCTCTCCCCGGCCGGGTGGATCGATCCCACGATTTCCTTCGTCGCGGGATCGTAGCGCGCTGCAGGATCCTTCGCGATCAGGGCCTGAACGCCCGCGGCCGTCGGCCCCGCCATGTTGCCGGGCTCGAGCTGAAGCCAGTCGCCAGGATAGACGTACCCTGCCTGCAAGCATCCTTCGAGATGGTCGCGATACGCGCGCGCCCCGCCCACCGGGGTCCCGCGATTGACCGCGGGCAGCTCGATCGCCAGGTAGTGGCTGGCTGCGATGCGATCGCCTGAGCCGTACTTGAGGAGGATCTGAAGTCCCAAGTCCCCGTTCGGCGACAACGTGTTTCCGGGGTAAGGATCCGGGATGTATCCGGTGAGGATCGAGTGATACGCCTCGGAGTCGAACCTCCGATTGCCGTTCGAGTCGGTGAAGGTCTCGCCCGGGTCGAAGAGCTCGTTCGCGTTCAGGTCGCCAAAGTCTTCCCGGTCCCAACGACCGTTGCTTCGCCAATCGTCATGACCGGCAACGGTCGCCCCGTCATCCCAGCGATCTGGAATCGCAAAGGGCTTGAGGCAGTTGGTCTGGCAGACCGGCAGGCATCCGTCCGCGACAAAGCGGCTGGGAGCCGGCGCCGACAGGGGTCCTGCCGTCGCGGGCGCCGTGCCTGACACGACAACGGCGAGCACGACGGCCCTCATGCTACGCGCAAGCAGACGATTCACAGGACCCTCCACGAAGAGCTGGCATTCCGCGTCCAGACTACGCTCCCGCCGGCACCTGCGCCACGATTGCATGTGCATTCGCGCCCGCCGCTGCGATGGTTCTGGTCGCGGGGAGCAGCCGGGACTACGCTCTGATTCCGTTCACGCCCATCCACCAGGAGTTGCCATGTCCGAAATCTTCCAGATCCTGACCCAAGCCCTCGGGGGCCGCACCGGCGACCTGAGCCAGTCCATCGGGGCCGACCATTCGAGCACCCAGAATGCGCTCACGGCCGCCCTGCCGCTCCTGCTCTCCGGCCTCGCCAAGAACGCTTCGGAGCCCGACGGTGCAACTCAGCTCCTCGGCGCGCTCGAGCGTGACCACGACGGCACCGCCCTCGATCAACTGAACCTGAGTGGGGACGACACCGTCGACGGCTCGAAGATCGTCGGGCACCTGTTCGGCAACCGTGAGAAGAATGCGCAGGCCACCGTGGCGAGGGCCGGACACATCGACCCCGCGGCCGCGGCCAAGCTGCTGGCGATCGCGGCGCCGATCGTGATGGCCGCGCTGGGCAGGAAGCAGCGCGAGAAGAGTCTCGATGCGAATGGACTGGCGGCCTATGTCGACGGCGAGCACCAGGCGCTGTCGTCGGAGCAACCGGGGCTGATGGGGATTGCCGCCAGGCTGCTGGACGCGAACCACGATGGCGACCTGACCGACGACCTGTCCGGTATGGTGGGAAAACTCTTCGGCCGCTGATCGCTTCGCAGTAGGGCTACCAAAAAAAGAAAGGGCGGCTCCCGAGGGAGCCGCCCTCGCTCGTGAAGTGGATCCGAACCGCTTAGGAGCCCGCCTTACGAACGTTCGCCGCTTGCAGGCCCTTCGGGCCCTGGGTGACGTCGAACTCCACAGCTTCCCCTTCGGCGAGAGTCTTGAAGCCGCTGCCCCCGATGGCGGAGAAGTGAACGAACACGTCTTCGCCGCCGTCCTGGGAGATGAATCCGAAACCCTTCGCCTCGTTGAACCACTTCACGGTGCCCTTGGCCACGGTGGTGCTCCTCGATTACGGGACCCTCGCGGGTCCCCGGTGCGTCCGTGCGTCGCCTCCGGCGATTCGCCGTCGGTTCCCCACGGTTTCAAACAGAACAAAACGCCGCGCGTCGGTAGGACCCGCGGCGTGACGATCGGCGGCCAGAAAGAAGCTGCGAGACACGCTAAGGAAGTCGAGAACCGACCCGCGTCGGAAGGCTAGGAGACTCCGCCCCGACCTGTCAAGCGGGAAGGGTCGTGGCCTAGTTCCCGAGCTTGCCAACGAGCTCGAACCGGTAGGGCATCCTGACGAAGACCGCCTGGGCGATTCCCTCGATCTTGTAGGGGAAAAACGGGGTCCGATAGGCCGCGCGCATCGCGGCCTGGTCGAGCAGCGGATCGACGCTGGCCTCGAGCGCGACGTCCTCGACCCGGCCATCCTCGTTGACCAGGGCGACCAGGACGACCGTGCCCTCGATGCCCTTGTCGCGCGCCTCGTCGGGGTAATCCGGCTTGACGATCTCGCGCGCGGCGACGTCCTCGGTCTGCGCCGTCGGGAGGTTGCCGTGCAGGAGGCGCAGGCGATCGATCGCGTCAATCCCGGTCGAGGGCACGGGGCTTTCCCCCGCCTGGCCACGGCGCCGATTCGGAGCGACTCTGTGAACCTCTTGGACCTTACCCTCGAAGCGCGCGTCACTGTGCGCCTCGACGTTCCCCATCAGGCGCCGCGGCGCCGCGGCGCCGGGATCGCCATAGGGGACGATCACGACCCGGATCTCGTCGTAGCGGGTGGGACCCTTCGAGGCGAAGCGCATCGCCGTCCTGGCCGCGGTCTCGGTGCGCAGTTCGTGGGGTACGAGCATGACGACCAGCAGCAGGTAGAAGGCGCATGCCGCTGCGAGGGCAATCCCGTCGACTCCGGGATCTCCGCCCAACCGCGAATGAAAGGTGATGCGGGCTGCGTCCATGTGTCCTCGTGGCCACGCGCGGCACACACGGTCGGCCGGCTGGCCGCGCA
>JBKJOC010000039.1:0-2558 GCA_046595725.1 Candidatus Eiseniibacteriota bacterium | reverse complement strand
GTTCTCGTGGCCGGTCGCCTTGATGCGCTCGTCGAGCAGGCGCTGCATGTGCTCCCACAGCGCGTAACCGTAGGGCCGGAACACGATGCAGCCGCGCACCGGCGCGTAGTCCGCCAGCTGCGCCTTCTGGATGACCTCGAGGTACCAGCGCGAGAAGTCGTCCGACTGGTCCGACAGGTCTTCCACGAATTTCTGCGTCTCTTCGGCCATGGGTTTCCTTCCACCTGCGTGGCGCGTGGGTGTGCGGTCGGCGGCATCCTAGCAGAGCGGGCGCTGGAAACGAAACGCCCCCGGGCGGCGTGCCCGGGGGCGGATCAAGCGTGCCCGAACTCGGCTCAGCGCAGGATCAGCAGTTTCGCGCGCGCGCGTTCGCCGGCCGCGTCGGCGACCAGGAAGTAGAGCCCCGGCGCAAGGCCGCCGGGCACGAGCGCGGTGTGCCAGCCCGCGCCGTAGGTGCCGTCGGCGAGGCGCGCGACCACGCGTCCGCTCGGCGAGACCAGGCGCAGCACGACGCGCGAGTCCGTCGGCAGCCCGAATGCGACGCCGCCGCGTGCGGAGGCGAGCACGCCGCCCGTGACGGTCAGGCGCGCGGGAGCCGTCGCCGTGACCGCCTGGGGAGCGCCTGCCAGGGAGTTTGCGGGCGGGGCCAGCGCATCGTTCGGGGTCGGCGTGGGCGTCAGCGCACCCGCCGGAACCCCGGGCACCTCGACCCGAGCGAGGTAGCTCGTGCCGTCCACCACGAGGCGGGCGGAGAGCAGCGGCGAACCCGACCCCTGGAGCAGCTCATGGAGCTGCGCGGCGGAGACGAACCAGCGGACGTGCGTCGCTCCCTCGGCGGTCGACCCGTGAAGCGGGCCGGACCCGAGGCTCTCGACGTCGAGCTTCGTGCGGGCGAACGCCTCGCCGCCAAGCTCGGGGACCGCGTTCGCGAGTTCATCCCCCGCGAGCGAGCCCCCCGCCACCAGATCGAGCCAGCCGCCCGTGTTCCACGGGCTCGTGCCGTCCTCCGCCGCGCCGAACGAGGCCAGCGCCGACTGGTCGTGCGTGACGGTGACGGTGGCGCACGACGAGCCCACGTTGCCGGAGCCGTCCACGGCTTCGTAACACACCGTGTAGGTGCGCGCGACCCCGACGCCGCCGCGCTCCGAGCGCAGCAGGAACGACAGGTCGTAGGCGCCGAAGGTGGCGCCCTGGATGTCGTTCGCGGTGTCGCCGTCGCCCAGGCCGTCGTCGGGCTCATTGCTCACGATCGACTTGAGCTGGATCGTGATCGAAGCGTCGCACAGGTCGACCGCCGTCACCGTGGCCGTGATGATCGCCAGCTTGTGGTTGGGCGGCCAGAGCTGCGCCGGATCGAGCACGACCGTCACGGTCGGCGGCGTCGTGTCCGCGATCGTCACGACCACGGTGTCACTGTCGGCGAATGCGCCGTCGAACACCGAAAGCAGGACGCTGGTCGAGCCGAGCGGGAATCCGCCCGTGGGGGTGACGCTGTTCGGGTCGTCGAACGTGATTCCGGGCGCGCTCCAGGTGAACGTCAGCGGGTCGTTGTCCGGGTCAAACGAGCGCGAGCCGTCGAGGCGCACCTGCGTCAGCGCGCCGCCGCACTCGGCCGTGGTGTCGTTGCCGGCGTCAGCAACCGGTGGCGCATTGAGGTAGAGCCCGACCGCATTGAGCGCGTCGAGCCGGCCAAACCCCGTCGTGTTGTCGAAGCCCGCCGCCAGCAGGTCGACGGCCGTGCTCTTGAGCGCATTCCGGACCTCGAGCGGAGTGAGGGCGGGCAGCGCGCCGCGCAGGAGAGCCGCGATCCCCGCGCCGTGGGGCGAGGCCGCCGAGGTGCCGAAGAAGGGAGATGGGAAGCCGCCGACGCCGGTCACACTCACGCCGTCGATCGCCATCGCGTCGGGCTTGCCGCGCGTGCCCGAAGCGGGGAAGAAGACCTGGAACGGGCCACGCGAGGAGAAGCCTTCGGGCGAGTTCGCACCCGGATCAGCCTGGTCGATCGCGCCGAGCGCCATCACCAGCGGATGGCCCGCGTGCGGATTGATGCTCCCCGCAGGATTCACGTACTGCAGGAACTGCGGTCCGTTGGCCGCGACCTTGAGCGTCATCCCGGCCGGCGCGGGGTCCGCGCTGTTGAAGTCGATGACCAGGGACGCCGGGAGGTTGTCGGGGCCGTTGTAGGTGAAGTCGATGAGCTCGACCGGGTCGCCCGCGCCATTCTGCGCCGTCGTGCTCGACTGCAGCACGTTGGCCAGGGCGCCGTCGAGCAGGTAGAGGTCGAAGTTCCGGTTCGCGATCGTGAACTTCTCGCTCCACTGCAGCACGATCGTGTGGCGCACGCCCGTCCCGTTGGGGTTTCTCAGGCGCAGGTTCAGGGTGTAGTCGTTCGGCGCAAATGCGTGCGGACGGAAGGTGCCGGCGGTGCCGATCGTTCGCGTGCCGCCGTCGACGAACGTCTGCGGCACGTGGCGCTGGGCGCGATTTCCGGCCGAGGTGAAGTAGACCACGTTGTTGTTGGTCACCAGGTTCGCGGCATTGAGCGCGACCGCGCCATC
>JBKJOC010000345.1:0-2515 GCA_046595725.1 Candidatus Eiseniibacteriota bacterium | reverse complement strand
CTGCCGTCCACGCTGCGCGCAACCCTTGCTGAGGCCGGTGGCGTCAGATTGGTTCATCTCGACATGACCACCGGAGGGGATGCACGCGAGGCGGCGCAGGCCGGCGGCGCGAATGCGTTGTTGGAAGGCAGCATCGCCCAGCAGGGATCGCAACTGCGCGTCTCCTACTCGGTGATCGATGTCTTCCACGGGATCCAATTTGCCAGCGGCCTGCTCGACGGTTCTGTTTCCCTGGTGTTCGACTTGGAGGATGAGATCGTCGCCAGTGTACGCGCCTCATTGGGACTTGCTGCGCGGTCGGCCTGGGAGCCTCTTGTGACGCGCACGCTGGATCCGGCACGCGAGGAGGTCTATCTTCAGGCACTGGCCGCCCTCAAGCGCTACGACAACATGGCCATGATCGATGGAGCGATCCGCTGTCTCCAGGATCTGGTCGCCGCGGAAAGTGGCTCGGCGCGTTTGCTGGCAACGTTGGGCCGCGCCTTCCTCTACAAGTACCGGATCACCAAGCAGCGGCCGTGGGAGGCACGGGCTGCGGGCGCGATCGAGCATGCCGTGGAACTGGATCCCGGGACTTCAGAGGTGCACCTCGCCTTGGGCGACCTGCACATGGCCACCGGAGCTCACGCCGCCGCACTCGCCGAATACACTTTGGCCCTCGACTGCGGCCAGACCCGGCTCGACGCCCGCCTCGGCGTGGCGCGCGCGCAGCTTGTCATGGGACGCATCGTCCCGGCGGGAACGGACGCGCATGCGCTGGTGGAATCAGAGCCCGGGGATTGGCGCGGATTCAACGTGCTGGGCGAGGTCCTCTTCCACGAAGACAAGTTCACCGAAGCCCTGGCGGCCTGGCAGCGAGTCATCGCGCTCACCCCGGACAATGCGCTCGGGCACTTGAATCTGGGCACGTGCTACTACCATCTCGATCGATTCGACGATGCCCTGGTGGCATACCGGCGGTCGCTCGCGATCCAGCCGAACGCCTTCGGATTCACCAATCTCGGTACGGTCCTCTTCTTCCTCGGATCCCACGAAGAGGCGGCCCATGCCTTCAAGAAGGCAACCCTCCTTCGCCCCGCGGATCCGTTCATGTGGGGCAATCTCGGGAACGCCTGTCGCTGGATCTCGGGCAGGGAGACCGAATCGACCGACGCCCTGGATCGTGCGATCGCGCTGGCCTACGAAAAACTCGAACGCAACAAGGCCGATTACGCACTCTGGGCACGGAACGCGGAGTGGCTTGCAAGCCGCGGGCGGGCGGACGAAGCGCGCATCGCTCTCGACCGCGCATTCGCCATTACCCCCAATGATCTCGATGTGATTGTCCGCGCCGCTCACGTCAGCGTGGACCTCGGCGACTTGAAGGAAGGAGTGCGTCGGATCAGCCAGGCAGTCGATCGCGGCTATCCGATCACGGAATTTCGGCGGAGCTATTCGTTGACTCCGTTGCGTGGGGACCCGGACTTCGAACGGATCCTCGAACGTGGGACCGCGGCTGCGGTACACGAAAATGCAGACCCAGACAGGAGGCAGGGCAATGAACGGTAACGCGCCTGACAGGATCGTGCCGATCGAGCTGAGCGACTCTACTCAGGCCGGAAGGAAAAAGGCGAGCCCATATCTCCCGGAGGTGTCGGTTCGTGGCGACAGGGTCAAGTGGCACAACACGGGTGCCATTGATCTGGACATCGATTTCGAGTCACAGGCCACCTGGCCGTTCGTCGGAAGGTATCGGTTGATTCGCGTTCCTGCGGGCAGTGCGAGCACCGAGTATACGGCCCGCCCTAATGGCAATTTGATCGGCTACACCTACAGGGTCCTTGATCTCGATGGCAATCCGCTGTACGAGACGACTGGTGGCCCGGGCGATCCCGGCGTTCTGCTGGACACTTGATCATGGCTCGACCCCGTGACCGCCGGCCGGGCTGGAACTCGAGTCGCGGGGTCGCCCTGTTGGGCGCTTCCTTGCTGATGATCATGCCTGCCATCTGTGCCGGCCAGCCTTGGCCCCAGGACGAGCAGGATCCCTTCGACATCATCTACACCGCTTCGCTGGACTCCGTCAGACCGGTGGACCGGTCCATGACCAAGCTCCCAACGGCCGCGTATGGCAGTCGGGACGCGATGCGGAAGGCTCCGTTGCAGGGGGACCGGTTGCTGAAGGCTCGGTCGCGAACGGCTCTGTCGACGACGGCCCTCAAGGGTCGTCAGCCGAGGTTCGATCCGGTCCTTCAGCTTCGCATCGACCTCGGTTTCGGTATGGCGGTCGACACCGTGCTGGTCACCCTCGAAGACCGCATCGGAGTTCCCCGGCTGCCAAGTCCGAGCCCCTTCATGTCAAACCGGAATCTCGAGGACCACGACATCGACCGCGTTCGTGCACTGGACCGACTGATGACTCGAAGGCTTGAAGGCTATGCGGCCTTGCGCCCGAGACTGTTTGCGGGACTCCACGTGCGCATCGTCCGTACGGCGTGGATCATTCCCGCCATGACCGTGGTCATGCGACTCGACG
>JBKJOC010000327.1:0-7368 GCA_046595725.1 Candidatus Eiseniibacteriota bacterium | reverse complement strand
GTGGTCACCGCCCCAGAGTTCGCGCACTCGCATGACGCCGGTCGTGAGCGTGCCTGTCTTGTCCGTGCAGATCACGGTCGCACACCCGAGCGTCTCGACCGCCGGCAGCCTGCGGACAAGAACCTTGCGCGCCGCCATGCGCTGCACGCCGACGGCGAGTGCGATCGTGACGACGGCCGGGAGTCCTTCGGGCACCGCCGCCACTGCAAGCGAGACGGCCGACATGAAGACCTGGATGAGCGGCCAACCGCGCAGCAGCCCCGCCACCGCGACCACGGCCACGACTCCGCCGCAGATGTACAAGAGCGTTCGGCTGACACGCGCAAGTCGCCGCTGTAGCGGTGTCACGCTCTCTTCCGCCGTCGCGAGCAGGCGGGCGATCCTGCCGAGTTCGGTCTGCATGCCGGTGGCGACGACCTCGGCGCGACCGGTGCCGGTGGCGACGGACGTGCCCATGAACACGAAGTCATGACGTTCGGCCAGGGGGGTGTCTGGTGTCGTCGGCCCCGTCCGCTTCTCGACGGGTACGCTCTCGCCCGTCAAGGGGGCTTCGTTCGTGGTCAGGGCGTGTGCTGCCTGAAGCCGTGCATCAGCTGCGGGGATGTCGCCGGCCTCGAGCACGAGGTGATCCCCTGGAACGACGGTGGCAGCCGGCACCATGACGCTGTGGCCGTCCCGCAGGACCCGTGCCAATGGCGCCGTCATCGAGCGCAGCGCCATGACCGCGCGCTCCGCCCGGTGTTCCTGGAAGAATCCGATCATCCCGTTGATGATCACGATCGCCCCGATGGCGCCCGCATCGAGCAACTCGCCGAGTGTAGCCGACAGGATGCTCGCGCCAAGCAGGAGCCAGATGACCGGACTAGCGAACTGGCGGGCGAGGAGTATCAGGGGATTGGTTGCGTGCTCGCGACGGATCTCGTTGGGACCAAACTCGGCCAATCGACGCAGAGCTTCCGCGGAGGAGAGGCCCGGCCTTGGACCCGAAGGAGCCTCGTTGCTCGTGTCGGCCGACGCCGGGGACGGAGCGAGGGACGGAGCGGGGGACGGAGTGGCCTCGACCATGAATTCTCCTAAGTGCGATTCGAAAAGATCATCACCGCCACGACACCGGCCAGAAGGAACCAGCATGTCCAATAGAGCACCACGACCCACAGTGGGTGCCGTGGCTGGCCCATGGACTCCAGGCGATGCTTGTCCCACATCCCGAAAGCATGAAGGAGGAGTCCGACGAACACGATTGCTCCCGCAGCTGGGCCGAACCAGCGCGGAAACAGCGCTCCCAGACCCACGCCCAGCGCGAGCGCCCCGACTGCGGACATCAACTCGGCAAACTTCAGGCGGTTCATGCGATGCCTTGAGTCGCAGTGGCCGGGATGGGCACCGGCGGCGGTGTGGCCAGCCCGACCCGAACCTGGTGACGGCGCCACATGGTGTACGCGGCCGGGAGCACGAGCAGCGTGAGCACCATGCAGGACCACAGGCCACCGACCACCGGCGCGGCGGTGCGCGCCGAGACGTCGGCACCGACACCAGCCTCCCAAAGCAGCGGTAGAAGGCCCAGCACGGTCGTTGCGACGGTCATCACCAGCGGGCGCACGCGCGCAGCTGCGCCCTCGACCACGGCGGCATCGACATCCTCGGGGGTGTGGATTCGGCCTTCACGCATGAACCGCGTGAACGCTTCGTCCAGGTAGACGACCATCACGATCCCGGTCTCCGCCGCCACTCCCGCCACCGCGATCATCCCCACCCAGACCGCGGTGGAGAGGTTGTACTTCATCAACGCAAGCAGCCAAACGCTGCCGGCTACGGCGAAGGGGAGGCTCGACAACACGAGAAACGTCTGCGGCCATCCACGCATGGAGAGATAGAGCAGGGCCACGACGAGAACGAGGGTGAGGGGGATGACGAAGCGGAGCCGGGCTTCCATCTCCGCCAAAAACTCGTATTGACCAGTCCACTGCAGGCGGTACCCGTCAGGGAGAGTGAGCCGGGAGGCCACGAGCGCCTTGGCATCGTTCACCCAGCCTCCAAGGTCCCTCTGGGACTGATCGATGTCGGCGAACACGTATCCGACCAGCACGCCGTTCTCGTCTTTAATCATCGGCGGGCCGGTGGTCACACGTACGTCGGCGAGCTCGCCGAGCGGCACTGCGGCACCGGGCTGGCGCCACTGTTCCATGAAGTCCGGGGATGATGAAGAGGCGCCCATCGGGGCTGCCCCGGGATCGCCGGACCCGCCGCCTGACGCCGGGGCGCCGGGCTGCCCGCCACCGCCTCCGGACATCGAGCCCATTCCAGCTCCGCCACCGCCGGCACCCGATGCGCCCGTGCCGCCCCCCTGTGCGCTTGCTCCAGCCCCGGCATTTCCGCCGCCGTAATCCGCCACGCTGCCGGTCGACTGAACCGGCACGAGAATGCGGCGAAGCGCCCCGGGATCGGAGCGCTGATCGGCGGCGTAACGCAGGTTGATCGAGAACCGCGAGCGCCCGGCGATGGCGGTCGACACCGGCATGCCACCGACAGCCGCCTCCACCACATCCTGGACATCGCGCACCGTCAGGCCATAGCGCGCAATGGCATCTCGATCGGGAATGATGTCGATGTACTCGCGCCCGGTCTGCCGCTCCGCGAACGTGCTGCGGGTGCCCGGTACCTGGCGAAGCATGCCCTCGAGGTCCACGCTGATGCGTTCGATCTCCTTCAGGTCCGCGCCGAAGACCTTGATTCCCACCGGCGTCCGCACCCCGGTCGAGAGCATGTCGATCCGCGTGCGGATCGGCGGGGCGATCGCCAACTGGTAGCCGGGCATTTGCAGCGCGGCATCCAGGTCGCGCGAAAGCTCCGACAGTGTGCGCGCCCGCTGCTCCGGCCAGATGCGGCGCAGCGCGCCCTTTGCCCAGTCGGGGGCGCCCGAGCTGTACCAGCGCGGCGTGTATCGTGGCAGCCACTCGGAGCGCGGGCGCAATGCGATGACCGATTCGATCATGTCGAGCTGGGCCGGATCTGTGGCCGTCTCCGCGCGGCCCGCCTTCCCGTGCACGGACGCGACCTCGGGGAATCGCATGATGATGCGGTCCTGGGCTGTCAACGCGCGGCGAGCCTCTTCGATCGCGATGCCTGGAAAAGTTGTCGGCATCACGAGCAGCGAGCCCTCGTCGAGTGGCGGCATGAACTCGGAGCCAAGTCGCTGGAAGATCGGAATCGTTGCCAGCAGGAGGACGCCCGCCGCCACGACCACGACGAGCCGGAAGCGCACGACCTTGACGGCGATGGGCCGATAGACCGCGCCCAGGATCCGACTGACTGGATTGGCCGCCTCGGTACGGAATCGTCCCTTGAGCAGGAGCACCATGAGCGGGGGCGCGAGCGTGATGGAGAGGATGGCGGCTGCGAACATCGCAAAGGTCTTCGTATAGGCGAGCGGCGTGAACAGCTTTCCCGCCTGTCCTGCCAGCGTGAAGATGGGCAGGAAGCTGATCGTGATCAGGAGCAGCGAGAAGAAGATCGGCCTGCCCACCTCCTTGCAGGCATCGACGATCACCCGCTTTCGATCCACTCCCGGCGCTGCCGCCGCGAGTCGCACATGCGCGTTCTCGATCAACACGATGACCGCGTCGGCCAACTCGCCGATGGCGATGGCGATCCCACCGAGTGACATGATGTTGGTTGACAGGCCCAAGTAGCGGATCCCGATGAACGACATCAGCACGGAGAGCGGCAGCACGATCACCACGACCAGCGCGGATCGAGCGTGAAACAGGAAGACCAGGCAGATGATCGTGACGATGACCGCCTGTTGGATCAGCGTATTGGTCAGGGTCTTGACGGATCCGAGGATCAGCTCCGATCGATCGTAGGTGGGAATGAGGCGGACGCCGGCGGGGAGCCGCAGCGTGGCGATCTCGGTCTCGAGCGCCTGGATGACGCGCAGCGCGTTGGAGCCAATCCGCATCACGACGATGCCGCCCACGGCTTCCCCGGTCCCGTTCCAATCGGCGGCACCGCGGCGAATCTCGGGTCCGTACTGAACCTTGGCGACATCTCCGAGCCGGATCGGCGTGCCGCCGGCGCCGACGGCCACCACGCTCCGCTCGAGATCGGCCAGCGCCTTGACGTAGCCGCGCCCGCGCAGGACGTACTCGCGACCCGCCATTTCGAGCACGCGTGCGCCAACTTCGGCGTTGGCATCGCGAACCGATCGAGTGACATCGGCGAACGTCAGCCCGAAGGCAATCAACCGGTCGGGGTCGATCACGATCTGGTACTGGCGCTCGAATCCGCCCAGGGTGGCGACCTCGGCGACGCCGGCGACCGCCTGCAGCGCTGGACGGACGGTGAAGTCCTGGAGGGCCCGCAGCTCGGCGAGATCCATCCGACCGCTGCTGTCCTTGAGGACGTACTGGTAGACCCATCCCACGCCACTCGCGTCGGGTCCGAGGGTCGGCGTCACGTCGGGCGGAAGGAGCTTCTGCACGCGCCCCAACTGCTCGAGCACCCGCGTGCGCGCCCAGTAGATGTCGGTGCCGTCCTTGAAGATCGCGTAGGTGAAACTCATGCCGAACATCGAGTAGCCGCGCACCGTCGTCACGCCCGGCGTGCTCTGCAGAGCGCGCACGAGCGGATACGTGATCTGGTCCTCGACCAGGTCGGGGCTGCGCCCCATCCACTCGGTGTAGACGATGACCTGCGGATCAGAGAGGTCAGGGAGCGCGTCGAGTGGTGTCTTGCGGAGGGAGTCGATGGCCCAGAGCGCGAGCACTGCCACGACGACGAACACCACCCACCGGTGGCGAACCGACAGCTCGATGATGCGCTCGACCATGACCGCTACTTCTCGTGGCCCGCGTGCGGGTCCGGGGCGGGTCCGGGCGCTTTGTCACGAGCCGTCGCAGCTGCCCCATGGCCGTGTCCGCCGGTCCCGCCCGTGGCGCGGAGCCGACTCTCCGAGTCCAGGAGGAACACGCCCGCGGCAACGATGCGTTCCCCCTCCTTGAGGCCGGAGCGGACCTCGACGCGATCGGCCAGCTGCACTCCAAGCGTGACCGCCCGTGGTTCGAATTGGTCCCCGGTTGCGACGAAGACGTGCTGCAGCAATCCGGTATCCACCAGGGCGTCCCGCGGCACGGTGATCACCTTGGGCCCGACCGTTTCGAAAGCCACGGTGCCATAGAGCCCCGGCCTGAGGCCTCCGCCGGGATTCGGCGCCGAAAGGCGGACCCGCAGCGTGCGGGTGCGCTCGGAGAGGGTCGGATACAGAAACTCGACCCGTGCCGGGAATGGCGCGCGGCCCGATGCCGGGAAATCGAGCATGGCGGTCATGCCGACGCGAATCGCCGCGATGCCCGCCGCCGGCACTTCGGCGAGAATCCACACGCGCGACAGATCGGCAATCGTGAGCAGCGTGGTCGAGGGATCCACTGAAGTGCCCACCGTGACGCCCCGGTTCACGACCACACCACTTCTGGGGGCGACGACTGTGACCAGGCGCGTTGGCTTGCCGGTCTGCTCGATCGCGCGGATTGCCGCCGGCGTCATCCCCAGAACGGCCAGGCGGGTGCGGCCACCCACCACGACGACGCTGATGATCCCGGAGGCAGACGTCGACTTCCGGGCGGCCAGGTACTCCGTTTGCGACGAGAGGAGTTCCTGCGAGAAGATGCGTGCGAGCGGCTGCCCTGCCCGGACCAACTCTCCCGTGGTGTTGACGTCAAGCCGTTCGACCCATCCCGCCACCCGGGTATGCACGTGGGAAATCCTGGATTCGTCCGGCACGACGGTGGCGACCGCGCGCACCAACTGCGTCAGCGATTCGCGTCCGACGACCTCGAGCCGGATGTCCAACTCCTGGAGCGTCGAGGCTTTGACGTCGACGGGGACTCGATCATGCGTCGATGCCGACAGGGATGTGTCGGAAGGACTCGGAGCCCTCTTCGCGGGCGACGCATGCTCTCGGGGCGAGAACGGCCAGGCCTCACGGGAACGCTGAACCCAGAGCGCGCCGATCAAAAGCGCGGCAGTTGCCACCGCAGCGGCGATCGGTGCACCGATCTGGTGCAGGCGGGATGTGGATCTCATTGGCGAAGTCCTTCGTAGGATCCGACCGCGCGACCGAGGCGCGTCCAGGCAAGGCCCAGCTGCGTGTCGGCGGCAATGAGATCCGATTGGATCGACCAGAGCACCTGCAGGGCCTCGATCACGCTGACGAGTGGCAGCCTTCCCGCCGAGTAACCGGCAACCGCGGGCTCGATCGCCATCCGGGCGCGCGGGAGGACGTCGTCACGAAGCCCCTGCTGCCGGTCGCGTGCAGCCTCGAGCTGGCTGGCCGCGACCGCCGCGTCGCCCTCGATCATCCTGGTCATCGCCCTCAGGTCCGCCTCGGACATCGCGCGCATGGCTCGAGCCTCGGCGACCCCGGCACTGAGCTTGGCGCGCCAGATGGGCACGCTGACGCCCACCATCGCCATCCAGCCCCGGCCCTCCGCCATGGTGGAGGCCACTCCCGCGCGGAAGGTCGCCATGGGAAGGAACATGTCACGCATGACCTGAACCTCCGCCTCCGCGCGCGTGACTTCGGCGCGTCCGGCAGTGAGCTCCGGGCGGGATGTCAGCAGGGACTTGATCTCTGGCCAGGAGGGAAGCGGCATTGGGAGCGTGACGAGGGCCAGCGGCGGAACCGGCGCATCCGCGTCCTGCGCCAGACTCGCGTTGAGCATCGATTCGGCACCACGAAGCTCGCTCACCAGCGCCTTCGCGAGCGTCTCGAAGCGCGCGACCTCGACTTCCGCGCGGAGCACGTCGGATTGCGGAGCCAATCCACTTGAGTAGCGCGCGTTCGCTGCGCTGACCACGTCGCGGGCGAGGGCGATCTGCTCGTTGACAAGCGCCGTCGTGCGGCGGCGCTCCTGCAACATCAGGAAGGCATTGGCGGCCTGGGCTCCGACGTCCAGCGCCGCGCGGCTCTCGTCCGCCCGAAGCCGTTGGAGGTCCGCCAGCGCAGATGCCCGACGGTGCCCGCGGATCCCGGAAAGCGGAACGCGTTGCTCGATCGCAAGGCTCTTGTCGGACCCGTCCATCATGAACGGCACGTGATCGAGCGAAGCCGAAATCATCGGGTCTTCAAGCGCTGAGGCAAGGATCGGCCGCGCCTCTGCGGCGCGAGTGCGCGCGCGCGCAGCCACGATCTCGTCCCGGTGTTCGTTGGCGATCCGGATCACGTCGACGAGAGTGATCGGCGCGCGCGTCGGCTGAGCAGCCGCGCGGATCGGCCAGGTCATCGACGCAACGCAGAGCAGAAGCGCAAGTCGAAGGCCTGTCGAATGGGTCATCCCGAGGCCACAACGATCTCGTTCGAACGTGCGACAG
>JBKJOC010000285.1:0-4916 GCA_046595725.1 Candidatus Eiseniibacteriota bacterium | reverse complement strand
CGCCGAGGCGCGCCGGCTCGCCGGGATCGTGCGACTCGAGCGGGGTCTCGTACTTCGCGTCCGCGGGATTCGCGAAGTAGAGGCCGCGCTCCTGCACCCAGCCTTCGAAGTCCTGCGTCGTGATCCGGTTCGGCGTCGTGAGCAGTGGATGATCGGGCGTGGTCATCGCGACCGCCGCGCGCTCGACCGTGACGCGGTCGCGCGAGATCGTGAACGGCAGGGGGCCCAGCCTGTCGACCAGCGCTCGCTCGCTGGTCTGGTACTGGACGACCATGCGGCCTCCGTTCGCGACGTAGTCGAGCAAACGGCCCTGGAGTTGCTTGAGGCGCGGCCGCGTATTATAGGCGCGCACGCCGATCACGATCGCGTCGTAAGCCTTGAGCGAGGCCTGCGCGATCTCCTCGTCGCTCAGGAGTGTGACCGCGTAGCCCATCTGCTCGAGCGCGTCGGGTACCGCGTCGCCCGAACCCATGACATAGCCGATGCGCGCGCCGGCATGCTTGACGTCCGCGCGCACGAGGCGCGCCTCGGCCGGGAGTACAAGCGCCTGGAGCGGCAGGTGCGGGTAGTCGAGGCGCACCGCGCGCGCACTGGTCGCCACGCCGCCCGAACCGACGAACTCTGCCGTCACGGTCTCGTTCGCCGCGGCAACGCCGGGCGGAGGGGTGACGGAGAACATGAGGGAGGTGTCGGCATCGCCGTGCGCGAGCGTGATCGCGGCCGAGGAGGGGGACGCGCTCCATCCGATCGGCAACCGCAGGCGAACCTCGCCCGAGACCGCGCGATCTCCCGCCTGCGCGGTGACTTCGAGCGTGGCGCGGCCCTCGTTCGCGAACAGGTAGGCGCCATGGCCGAAGTGCAGCGTGACCGGCGGCGCGACCAGAAACTCGCGGTGGCGTTCCCCGCGTACGGGATCGGTCCAGCGATAGACCACCGGCGTCTCGAGGCTCACTCCCTGCCCGCGGATCTCAAGGGCGAAACGCGCCCGGTAGACGGGATCGTTCTCGGGCTTGCCCACCATCAAGGGATCCGGCACCTCGAACGCGCCCGGGCCAGGCGCCAGCTCGAGCCAGTAGGGCCGCGTCGGCGGCGTCAAAGGCGGCACCGCGAACGCGAGCGTGTCCGGGTTCCCGATGCCGCGCGCCAGCATGCCGGCCGCACGGGCAGACCGAGAGACGACCCGGCCCTCTGCGTCGACGATCTCGACCGATGCGACGCGCACCGACGGCTCGTCCTGCGAGAGCGCAAGGGTTGCGATGCGCGCCTCGCTGCCGGGCGTAACGGACGGCGAGGTCGCGATGGCCTCGAGCCACAGTCCGGTCGCGGCTCTCAGGACACGATCCAACTCCGCGCGCTTGCGCGCCACGACGGGATCGTCGCCCATGCCCTTGAGCAGGCTTCGCGCCTCGAGCAGCGCCGGCACGATCGCGCCCGGTCGCGCCGGATCGTACGCGCGCAACGCGCCCCCCAGGATCTTGTCGAGCTTCTCGCCACCCTTGTAACGCCGCCAGGTCAGGTCGACACCCTCGAACAGGTCTGACTGCGCGCGCTCCCCGAGGCGGTGCTCGAACGTGTTGGTGAACGAGCCGCGCCGCTCGGCCGAGCCGAAGCCCTGCGTCTTGTGCTGGCTCCGGCTTTCGCCCGCGATCTCGGTGTAGGAGCGGCCCAGCAGGCGGTCGTACGCGCCGACGTCGACCTTGATCCGCCCGGGCGTGGTGTCGGCGCCCGCGCCGCCGAAGCGGTAGGCGTTCCAGACCAGGCGCTTCGCCTGCCACGGCGCGATGCGCTGTTCCGGAAAGCGCGCGGGGTCAGCCGCGGCGGCGAACGCCTCTTCGGCCAGGATCGCCGATGCGGTGTGGTGGCCGTGGCCCCCGCTGCCGTCGGTGGCGAAGCGGGTGACGATGACGTCGGGCCGGAAGCTTCTGATGACCCGAACCACGTCGGAGAGGACGCGCTCGCGGCCCCAGATCTCCATCGTCTCCTCGGGCCCCTTGGAGAACCCGAAGTCCAAGGCGCGCGTGAAGAACTGTTCGGCGCCGTCGACGCGGCGGGCGGCGATCAACTCCTGCGTGCGCAGGACGCCGAGCAGCGTGCCGGTGTCCGAGCCGATGAGGTTCTGGCCGCCGTCGCCACGCGTCATCGAGAGGTAGCCGGTCCCGACCCCGCGCCCCCGGGCAAGCCACGCCAGGAGCGCGTTGTTCTCGTCGTCGGGATGCGCGGCGATGAAGAGCACGCTCCCGGTGACGCGCAGCCGCTCGAGCGCGCCGCGGACGCCGGCGGCGTCGAGGGGCGACAGCGGCTCCGGGTGCGCGCGCACCGCCGGCGGCAGGGCGAAGAGCAGCAGGAAGCCGAGGAGTGCGGACTTCATGAATCGGGCGTCGACTGCGCGAGCTTCGCGAGCGCGTCGCCGGCGACACGAAACACCGTCCACTCATTCATGGGCTGCGCGCCGAGCCTTTTGTAGAACCCGATCGCCGGCTCGTTCCAGTCGAGCACCGCCCAGTCGAGGCGGCGGTAGTTGCGCTCGACCGTGATTGCCGCCAACCGGGCGAGCAGGGCCTTGCCGGCGCCGTGGCCGCGGGCCTCGGGCTCGACGAACAGGTCCTCGAGATAGATTCCCGGGCGACCGGCGAACGTCGAATAGGTGATGAAGAAGATCGCGACCCCGACCGGTTTGCCTTCGAGCGTGGCGATCAGCGCCTCCGCCGCCGGGTGCGTGCCGAACAGCGCCTCGGCGAGGTCGGACTCCTGCGCCACCACCTCGTGCTCGAGTTTTTCGTAGATCGCCAGCCCGCGAATCAGCGCGTGCACCTGGGGCACGTCCTCGAGTGTCGCGGCACGGACTGAGACCCTACTCACGACGTGGCGGGCTCGGCCGCCTTCTGCGCGGCCAGCGTGGCGGGGTCGTTGTAGCCGACCTGGACCTCGCGCGGGATGTAGGCGTCGAGCAACTGCGAGAGCGCGTTCGTCTCCTTGACCAGGTTGCGCGCGACGACCAGGCGCTGCACCTGGTTCGTGCCCTCGTAGATCTGCGTGATCTTGGCGTCACGCATGTACTTCTCGATCGGGTAATCGCGCATGTAGCCGTAGCCGCCGAAGATCTGGACCGCGTCGGTCGTGACCTTCATCGCGGTGTCGGTGGCGTAGAGCTTGGCCATGGCAGCCATCTTGTTCGCGCTCGGCAGCTTGCGATCGAGCGAGGTCGCGCTGGCATAGACCAGCTGCCGCGCCGCCTCGACCTGCGTCGCCATGTCGGCGAGCATCTGCTGGATCATCTGGAACGAGTTGACCGGCGAGCCGAACTGCTGGCGCCGCGCCGAGTAGACCATCGCGTACTCGAGCGCGCCCTGCGCCACGCCCAAGCCCTGCGCCGCGACGCCCGGGCGGGCGAGGTCGAGCGTGCCCATCGCGTGGTGGAACCCGAAGCCGGGCTGCCCGCCCAGGAGCTGCGCCGCGTCGACCTTCACGTCATTGAACAGCGTCTCGACCACGGGCACGCAGCGGATGCCCATCTTGTCCTCGATCTTGCCGATCGAGAATCCGGGCGTGCCCTTCTCGATCAGGAACGCCGAGATGCGCCGTGACTTGGACGCGGGATCGGTCACCGCGAACACCGTGTAGAGGTCGGCGGCGCCGCCGTTCGTGGTCCACTTCTTCTCGCCGTTGATGACGTAGCCGTCGCCGCCGTCGGGGCGGGCCTCGAGGCGCAGGCTCTGCGCGTCCGAGCCGGCGTATTTCTCGGAGAGGCAGAACGCGATCAGCTTCTCGCCGCGCGCGATCTTCGGCAGCCAGAGGCTCTTCTGCTGCTCGGTCGCGCCGACCAGGATCGGAAACGAACCCAGCGCGTTGACGCAGTACATGACGCCGACGCCACCGCAGGCGCGCGAGAGTTGCTCGATCACGAGGCAGAGGTCCAGGACGGTGCCGCCGCCGCCGCCGTATTCCTTCGGGATCCACACGCCGAGGAGGCCCGCTTCGGCGAGCGCCTCCTTGATCTCCCACGGGTATTCCTGGAGTTCGTCGAACTTGCGGGCGAGCGGGCGCACCACCTTCTCCGCCAACTGGCGCGCCTTGTCCTGCCACATGCGGTTCTGGTCGTTGAGGAAGGGCATGGACTCCTCGCAGCGAGAGCGGCGGCAATCGGCGTGATCAGGGGGATAAGATGGTCCCGGGCCGCATGGTAGCACAGGCGCGGGGCACGCTCACCCCGGCGCCGGGACCTCCGGAAGCGTGACGTGGACGCCGCTTTCGTCGACGCGCACCGGGTAGCTCGCGACCCGCTTGCTGTCGAACGTGTCGCAGCGGCCATCGCGCACGTCGTACTGCCAGCCGTGCCAGGGACAGGTGATCAGGAAGCCGTCGAGGTAGCCCTCGGAGAGCGGGCCCTGGCGATGCGGGCAGGCGTCGTCGATGGCGTGGATCGTGCCGCCGACATTGAAGAGCGCGACCCGATACCCGCCGTATTCGAGCAGGCGCGACTCGCCGGGGCCGAAGGTTCCGGGTGCTGCGATCAGGACCTCGACGGGCATCAGCCTGGGCTCGCGATCTCCGCCAGGTAACCGCCGGTCCAGGTCGCGCCCGTGGCCGAAAGACCGATCACGAAGCCGTCCGCCGGGGCCAGCACCTCCTCGACCACGCGGCCCCAGACGTCGCGGATGCGGCCGATTCTAAGGCCCCGGGTCACGTCATCGCCCGGGCGGACCGTGAACTCGACGATGCCGCCCCGCTCGGCGAAGACCGCGCGCCGCCGATGGCCTTCGGTGGGCTTGACCACCACGTCGTGCAACGCCTCGCGCTCATCGCGCACGATGCCCAGGTGCCGGATCGCGTTGCGCAGCCCGATCGCGCCCGCCTCGGCCTGCTCCCACGCGACGTTGCCGTGGCCGGCCAGCTCGAACGTGAATGCCGGCTTCCCC
>JBKJOC010000499.1:0-3559 GCA_046595725.1 Candidatus Eiseniibacteriota bacterium | reverse complement strand
GGCGCGGCCTCCGCCGCTTCGTGCGGGGCGGAGAGCGCCTCGAGCAGGCGTGCGCCATTGTCCTCGAGGGCGGCGCGCTCGCCGCTCCAGGCCTCGAGCACGCGCGGCAGGAGCTCGAGCATGCCCGGCATCCCGCCGCGCGACTCGGGCGGGAAATACGTGCCGCCGTAGAAGGGTGCGAGGTCGGGCGTCAGGAACACCGTCAGCGGCCAGCCGCCGCCCAGTCCCATGGCCTGCATCGCCGTCATGTAGATGCGGTCGACGTCCGGCCGCTCCTCGCGATCGACCTTGATCGGGACGAAGCCGTCGTTCAGCAGCTTTGCCACGCGCTCGTCCTCGAAGGACTCGCGCTCCATGACGTGGCACCAGTGGCAGGTGGCATAGCCGATGGATAGAAAAATGGGCCGGTCTCCGCGGCGCGCGAGCGCGAACGCCTCGTCGTCCCAGGGATGCCAGTCGACCGGGTTGTACGCGTGCTGGAGCAGGTAGGGGCTCTTCTCGCCTGCCAGTCGATTGGCGCGCCGCTCGCTCAAGTCATCCGGCCGAGGGTGGCGCGCGCGGTCTTGCGCTCGATCGCGCGGGCGAGCCGGAACGACCCCCAGGCCAGCACCGGCGCGAGCGCAAAGGCGAGGCCGAGTTCGACCTGGGGCGCGAACAGCGGAGCGAATGCAGGGGCGATGCCGCGCGCGAGCGAAGCCAGGGCGGCGCGCACCGGGGCGGCCGCGCCGAACCACCACGCCGGGGACACGGCCAGGAGGCCGGCGATCAGGAGCGCGAGCGCGACGTGGCGCTCGCCCGCGACGCGGACCCACCACGGCATGGCCAGGGCCATCGGGCGGGCCGCGCGCATGGGCGCAAGGCGCGCGAACAGGCGCTCCTCGAAACCGGCGGACGCCGGCCGGGCGCGGTCGGCCTCGCGCCACAGCCGATCGAGCGCGTGCTCGAACTCGATGTCGTCGGAAGGAATCAACGCAGCCTCGCTTCTTCCCGGGTCCAGGCCTCACGCATCGCAGTCCGCGCGCGCGACAAGAGCGTCTTTACCGTCCCCTCGGGCACGCCGAGCACGCCGGCAACCTCAAGCACGGAACGATCCTCATAATAGTAGAGCACGACGGCGGCGCGCGCCCGCTCTGGCAACAGGTCCAGCAGCCGCTCAAGCTTCGGCCCTGCCACTTCCGCCTCGACCGCGATCTCCGGCGTTTCGGCCGCCTTAGTCTCGCGCCGGGCCCGGGCGACCAGCCGTTCGCGCCGGTCGAGCGCGAGGCGCGACACGATGCGGTGGAGCCACGTCCCGAACGCCGCCTCGCCGCGGAACCCCGGCAGCGCACGCCAGGCGCGGACGAACGCGTCCTGGGCTACCTCCTCGGCGTCCGCCGGAACGCCCGTGAGGCGCAGCGCGAGGGCGTAGGCCCGGTCCTTGTGGCGACCCACCAGGACGCGGAACGCGGCCGCGTCCCCTGCCCGGGCCTGGCCGACCAGGAGCTTTTCTTCCTCGGCGGGATCGGCCATCACTGGATGAGACGGTGCGAGAGGCGGGTCGGGTTTCAAGGATTCGCCCGAAGTTGGTTGAAACCCCGGCGGCCTCGCGCTCCGTCCAAGGGGGCGAACGGGGAGGACAGCCCTCTCCGGCGGCACCCGAACCAAGCGGAGAATCCCATGTTGATCGGCAATATCGGAGAAGCGCTCCTCCCCATCATGATCTTCGCTGTCCCCCTGGTCGCGATCGTCGGCGGCGTCACGATGGGCATCGTCAAGACCCTGACGCAGAGCCGCGTGATCGAGAACGCCCAGCGCGAGCGCATCGCGGCGATCCAGGCCGGCATCGATCCCGCGAGGCTTCCGGCGCTGCCGAACATGGACCTCGAGGAGATGCGCGAAGGGGCGATGAATCCCGAGTTGGCCCAGCGCCGGCGCGTCAACGGGATCATGACGGGCGGGCTCGTCACCCTGTTCGCCGGGGTGGGCCTCGGGCTGTTCCTGCTGATTGCGGACGACGGCGGTGTGTCCTGGGCCGTCGGCATCATTCCGGCGTTCGTCGGCATCGCGCTGCTCCTCTCCGCCATGCTGGTGCGGCCACGCGGCGGCATCTAGCGGCTCTCCGAGCAATTTAGGGTGGCGTGGGGCCCGCCTGACATGACAAAATCTTGACCTTGTCGTGGCCGGGCGTACCGGGAAGAACCTTCCCCGCCGGGGCCGTGGCGTGCCCGAACCACCCCCGTGGAGGACCCATGAAGGTCCGATTCCTGACACTTCTTGTGAGCGGTCTCCTTCTGGCAACGATTGGCACATCGCAGGCGCAAGTCACCAGCCGCGTCATCACCGAGGACGGCGGCTCCGGCCGCGCGTGCGGCACGCTCGAGCCCACCGCGGCGGAAGCCTCAGCGCTTGAGGCCGCGGTCAACTCCTACCTGAAGCAGAATCATGTCGCCGCCGGCGGCCAGATCAAGGTGGCGTTCCACGTCATCTCCTCGACGACGGGTGAAGGCAACATTCCCGACAGCCAGATCGCCACCCAGATCCAGACGCTCAACACCGAATATGCGAGCGAGGGGTTCAGCTTCGTCCTGGCATCGACCAGCCGGACTGTGAACAACAAGTGGTTCGGCATGGTGCCCAACTCGCGCAACGAGAGAAGCGCCAAGGCCGCGCTGGCAACCGACGTTCCGCACCGCCTCAACGTCTACACCTGCAAGCCCGGACAGAGCCTTCTCGGCTGGGCCTATTTCCCGAACTCCTATCCTGAGGGCGACAATATCCACGGCGTCGTGATCCACTACGGCTCGCTGCCGGGCGGATACCTGACCGCCTACAACGAGGGCGAGACCCTGACGCACGAAATCGGCCACTACCTCGGGCTCTATCACACGTTCCAGGGCGGCTGCACCCCGCCCGGCGATTACGTCGACGACACGCCGTACGAGGCGTCGTCCTACGGCGGCGGGGACTGCAGCCTGCAGCGCGACACCTGCCCCGCGGCCGGTCTCGACCCGATCTCCAACTACATGGACTACAGCTACGACATCTGCCTGACCAACTTCACGATCGGACAGAAGACGCGCATGCAGGCGCTGACGCCGCAGTATCGCCCGAGCCTGCTCAACGCCGCTCTTCGCGCACTCGACCTGGCCGCGGTGCGGCCGCAGGTTTCCGCCTCTGTCAGCGAAGTTGCTTTCGCGGGCGCTGCGCCCAACCCGTCGCGTGGTGGCACGACGCTCTCGTATGCATTGCCGAAGGCTTCGACGGTCTCGCTGCGGCTCTACAGCGTCGCGGGTCGCATGGTCTCGTCGATCGACTCGGGCACGAAGGACGCCGGCTCCCACAGCGTGGCGCTCGCCGGTCGCAGCCTTGCGGCGGGGACCTACTTTGCGGTGCTGGTCGTCGACGGCCAGAGGCTCACGCGCACGGTGATTCTGCAGTAACGAGCGCAAATTCGAGCAATCCGGGGGGCCGGTCTCGCAAGGGACCGGCCCTTCGTCTACAGTACGCCCCATGACCGCTCCCGATCCCAAAGGCGAGGGCCGTTTCCACTACGTCGGCGTCGGCGGTAGCGGGATGAGCG
>JBKJOC010000460.1:0-5683 GCA_046595725.1 Candidatus Eiseniibacteriota bacterium | reverse complement strand
GCCCCGCGCGACTCCGAGCGCATCTTCGAGAAGTTCACCCGCGCGGACACGGGTCTGGTGCACAATGTCAAGGGTTCCGGGTTGGGGCTTGCCCTGGTCCGCCACATCGTGCGCGCGCATGGCGGCGACGTGGAACTGACGAGCGTTCCGGGAGAGGGCAGCACGTTCACCCTCGTCCTGCCGCTCCAACAGGAAGGCCGTGAGGAGGACAACGGATGGCAGCGCGTATCCTGATCGTCGAAGATGAGCCGGGCCTGCTCGAGGGACTGCAGCACAACTTCCAGTTCGAGGGCTACGAAGTCATCACCGCCGCCAACGGCAAGGACGGTCTCAAGGCCGCCCTCAAGGACAAGCCCGACCTGGTTGTGCTCGACCTCATGCTCCCGGAGAAATCCGGGTTCGACGTCCTCAAGGAATTCCGCGAGCGCAACGCCGCGACGCCTGTCCTGATCCTCACTGCGCGCAACTTCGAGGCCGACATCGTCAAGGGCTTCGACCTCGGCGCCGACGACTATGTCACCAAGCCGTTTTCGGTCGTCGAGCTGCTCGCCCGCGTACGCGCCCTGTTGAAGCGCGCCCCCCAGGCCGACGAGTCCGGCAACCAGACGCCGGGAACGCTCACCTTCGGCGACGTCGTCATGGACCTGACCAACCGCGAGGTCAAGAAGGACAGCCAGATCATCCAGCTGTCGTTCAAGGAGTTCGAGCTGCTCAAGTACCTCGCGCTGCGGCGCGGGCGCACGATCTCGCGCGACGAGTTGCTGGAGGAGATCTGGGGCGTCGACGTCGAGGCCGGCGTGACGACGCGCACCGTGGATACGCACATCGCGAACATCCGCGGGAAGCTGGCGGGCGGGGAGCTGGACCGGCCGTTCATCGTCACCGTGCACAAGGTGGGCTACAAGTTCGTGGGGTGAGCCTCTGGGGGGTCGCGCCCGACGGCCCGGCGTCCTGAAAAAAAGCAGGAGGGGCCGTGTTCCGCCGCGCGCGCCTCAGGCTCCCCCCGTCAGTGACGCGCGGTTTCGCACAAGCCCCTCACAGTGCTCAACCGATTCAGTTGTCTCGTCCGGGACCGGTCCCGCGCCCCTCGCGCCTGCGCCTCTCTCCCAGTGCACGCTGCATGCCAGCTCACGTTTGGCGATCGGCGTAGCGCGCACACACGCAGTTGGCGCGGCTTTACGCCATTCGCGAGCCCGGGCAGCCCGCGCTCACAGTCCGATCCGTCTGAGGAACTCCCCACGAATTCAGGAAGATGGCGGCGACAGGG
The DNA here is from genome assembly GCA_046595725.1 of Candidatus Eiseniibacteriota bacterium. Lineage (GTDB taxonomy): Bacteria > Eisenbacteria > RBG-16-71-46 > RBG-16-71-46 > DASYSL01 > JANPEF01. Next base: position 4,416 of record JBKJOC010000460.1, on the reverse strand, counting down.
CGGGGAAGTTTCGGCACCCAGCCCGCGGAAAACTCCCCGAAATCCCCCGTTCTGACCCATAATTGCCCCGCGCCCGGAGGACTGCCCCTTCGGCCCGATCCTTGCGATTGCCCCATTGGACCGCGCTCCGTGCGTAGCCCGCGCCTGCCGCGCCCCGGCACTCCAGCGACCCACACCCGCCAGAACACGACCGGATGGATCCGACATGAACGCTCGTCCCTCATTCCTGGTACGCACCTGCCTCGGCGCCGCGCTTGCCCTGCTCGGGCTGGCAGCCGTCCCCGGGAGGGCGCGTGCGCAGGGCGGGATCTGGAGCACGATCCCCGTGCCGGGCGGCGCGGTCCATGGCGTGGCGGACTCGGACAGCGGGCGGGTCGTGATCGCCGGGAACAACGCCGCGTGGCGGTTCGACGGCTTCCGCATGAGACGCCTGCCGATCTTCTCGAGTTCTTCCGACTCGCTCGTGGGCACGGCGATCCTGGGCGCGCGGAACGGCGATACCTGGTTCGGCACGAACACCGGCGCGTACCGGCTCAAGCCTGACGGCGTGGTGGACCGCTTCGACGCGACCTCGGGGCTGGGCAACTTCACGAGCAGCGACGTGACCTGCCTCGCCGAGGACGCCTCGGGCGTGATCTGGATCGGGACATCGGAGGGTGGAGTCTCCCGTTTCGACGGAACCTGGACGGCGATCACCACCGACCAGGGACTCACCTCCAACAGCGTCACCTCGCTTGCCGTCGATCCGTCCGACCAGTCGATCTGGGCCGGGACGCTCGGACTGGCGGGAGGATTGGCTCACATCGTCAACGGGACCGCGGTCGCGGTCTACTCGTCGTTCTCGCTCACGGCCAGTCGCAATGTACGTTCCGTGATCGCGACGCCTTCGGGCCGCGTCTGGTTCGGCACCGACGCGGGGATCGGGCGGATCGAGGGCGGGGCGCTGGTCGAGTTCTCCACCACGGGCTCGGCCGTGTCCGCCCTCGCTGAAGGCGGCAATGGAGAGATCTGGTTCGGGACGATCAATCGAGGGATCGGGCGGCTGGACGACGGCCGCGCGCTCTTCTTCCCCAGCGGGCCGCCGTCGAACTCGGTGCAGGAACTGTTTGTCGACGACGCCGCGGTGCTCTGGGTGAGCACGAACGCGGGTCTCGGCCGCTACGAAGGCGCGGCGTGGCTTCCGGTCGCGCAGGCGACCGGCCAGCCCGCCAATTTCGCGCCCCTCGCCGCAACTCGCGACCCTGCGCGGAACGCCCCGGGCGATTCGGTCGACTCCCACGGCGTCGCGTGGCTGGGGATCCAATCGATCCAGTCCTCCGGCCTGAACAACTGGAGCCTTGCCCGGCGCGTGCGAGGAGCGTTGCGCTTCTTCGGGACCGCAGACGGCTTGCCCGGCGGGCAGGGGGCCGCGCTCGCATTGGCCGATTCGGGACAGGTCTGGGTCGGGTCTTACACCAGCCCGGGCTTGATCGCGAATCCCGGGCTTGCCCGGATCGCGCTCGACGGAACCGTTCGTCGCGTCGAAACCACGAGTCTCCCCTCGGCCGACGTCTTCGCGCTCGCCCGCGCTGGCAGCTCGTCCGTTTGGGCAGGCACGCGTTTCGGCGCGGCGCTCGTGGACGCGGCAGGCGTGCGCGGGCTCCCGACGAGCCCGACCCGGGTGCCGAACGCCGCAGTGCGGGGCCTGGCGCTCGACGCAGAGGGGCGGCTCTGGATCGCCACCGGATCCTCCTTCATCCAGGGCGACACGCGACCCGGGCAGGGTGCGGTGCGGTTCGACCCGGCCGACTCATCGTACCTCCACCTCACGGTCGCCGACGGCCTGCCGACGAGCAACCTGTACTCCGTGACCGTGTTCCAGAACGGGGATGTATGGTTCGGCTCCCCCTTGGGCGCGGTCCGCTATCGCGCCGGCGGCTTGATGCCGTTCACGACCGCGCAGGGCCTGCCGAGCAACAGCGTGTTCCGCATCGCAGAGGGCCCGAAGGGCGAAGCCTGGTTCGCGACCGCCTCCGGGCTCGCGCAATACGACGGCGAAAACATGACGGTCTACACCGTCGCCGACGGGATGAGCAGCAGCGCGGTGGCCAACGTGTTCGCCGATTCGCTCGGCGTGATCGCTTCGCTCAAGACCGACGGCGCGTCGCTGTTCCATGTCGACCGCACGCCGCCGCGCGCCGAGATCTTCGCTGCTCCGCCCGCGGCAAGCGGATCCCAGGACGCCACGTTCGGCGTGCGCGGCGGGGACCTCGAAAGCGGGGCGCGCGGCGTCCTGCTTTCCTTCCAGCTCGACAGCCGGCCCCAGTCCCCGTTTGCGGACGACGTGACGTCCGCGGTCTTCAAGAACCTTGAGGACGGCGACCACACGTTTCGCCTGTGGGCCAAGGACCGCGGGCTCAACGTCACCGCGCAGCCCGAGGTGTGGAACTTCACGATCGACGCAACTGCGCCCCGGCCGATCGTGCAGAGCCCGGCGTTCAACTCCATCGTGAAGGGCACCGTGTCCGTGATCGGCAGCGTTGCCGACGAGCGTTTCGCCGGCTACACGATCGAGCTGCGTCCCCAGGGGCGCGAGGCGTGGGACACGCTCTTCGTCACCAACGCGCTTCCGGCCCGGGGTGACACGCTCTACCGCTGGGACACGACGGCCCAGATCGACGGCGTGTGGGAGCTGCGCGTCGGCTCGACCGACAGCCTCGGGCTCTCGGGCTACGTGCAGGTGACGACCATCGTCGACAACCTCGCGCCGAGCGCGAGCGTGACCGCGCCGGCGAAGGTCGACCACGTGCAGGGTGGCCGCGTGTTCACGACACTGGGCGAGCTCGCGCTCGACATTCCGCCGAACGCGTACGAAGCCGATCAGATCCTGCAGATCGATCCCATTCCCGCGCCGCCGGTCGCGCCGGCATTCCTGCCGGCGGGAGCATCGTGGGCTTCGGGCTGGTTCGTCCACGCGGCCGACATGACGCTCGCCAAGCCCGCGACCCTGACCGTGCAGCTCCCGGGGGTCCCGGCCGGCGTTCCGGTCGCGTTCTACCGCATGCAGCTGAGCGGCACCGACACCACGCTGGTGCCGCTCGGCGGCGCGCGCGCGGCGGACGGGCTCTCGATCTCGACCACCATCGTGGAGCTCGGGCGCTTCGTCGTGCTCTACGGCGCGGGCGTCGGCGGGGGCGCGGGCTTTGCCGGCGCGCGCGGGCTCGACCTCCAGCCGCGCGTGATCTCGCCCAACGGCGGCGGCTTCGACACGCGGCTGGCGATCAGCTTCGACGTGGGCACAGCCGGACAGGGCGCGATCAAGGTGTTCGACCGCGCCGGGCGGCTGGTGCGCGAGGTGGTCGAGGACGGCGCGTTCGCGCCCGGTCGGAACGTCGTGTTCTGGGATGGCAGGGACGGCGACGGGCGCGTGGTGGCCTCGGGTCTCTACATGGTGGCGGTCAGGCTCGACGGCGGGACCCTGGTCGCGTCGGTGGCGGTGGCGAACCGATGAGAACGCTCCTCCTGATCGCGGCCCTTTTGGCCGCCGCGCCGGACGCGCACGCCAGCGGCGCCCCCGACGCGCCGATCGGAGCGCGCGCGCAGGCGATGGGCGGCGCCTTCACCGCGATCGCGGATGACGGCAATGCGCTCTACTGGAACCCGGCCGGGCTGTCGCGGCTCGGGCACCAGGAGTTCACCAGCACGCTCGGCAACCTGTACAGCGCGGGGCTCACGGACAACCACCTGGGCTACGTGTTCCCGATCACGGACACGCATGCCGCATCGCTGTCGTGGCGGCAGTCGAGCCAGGACCAGGCCGGCCTCGGCTATGCCGAGAACATGTTCAGCCTCGGCTACTCGGTGCGCTTCGGGAAGAAGGTCTCGGTCGGGCTGGCGGGGCGTTTCCTGAATGCCTCGACCGACCTCGATGGCAGCCGCGTCACCGACTGGACGGGTACCACGTTTGACCTTGGCATCCAGTACGTCCACAGCGCCCGGCTGGCGTTCGGCGCGACGGTGCGCGACGCCACCGGCCGCACCGTCACGCACAAGGATGGGCCGAGCGAGAAGCTGGCCGACGCGCAGGTCACGCTCGGCGCCGCGTTCAAGCCGATGCCGGCGTGGACCGTCGCCGCCGACGTCAACGATCGCCTCCACCTGGGCACCGAGTGGTGGTACCGGAACCTGTTCGCGGTCCAGGGCGGCGCGCAGAAGGACCTGGCACAAAAGCAGGGCGAAAGCGGCGAGGGCTGGCAGTGGTCGCTCGGCGCATCGGCGCGCTGGAAGATCCTCCAGTTCGACTACGCCCACGTGATGCCTTCGTTCCTGCCGGCCTACGAGCGCTTCACCGCGGCGGTCGCGTTCAACCTCAATCCCTCGCGGATCCGGGTCGAGAAGGCGCAGGTCGACGAGGTGTACGCCTCGCAGAGCAAGCGC
>JBKJOC010000340.1:0-2659 GCA_046595725.1 Candidatus Eiseniibacteriota bacterium | reverse complement strand
GAAGGGCACCAGTTCGCGCGCCTCGAGGGTGGCGAGGTCGGTGTCGCACGAGGGCAGCGCCAGGTGCGAGTCGACGGTCGTGCCGCCGTGTCCCGGGAAGTGCTTGGTGCAGGCATGCACGCCACCTTCGCGCAGGCCGCGCAGCAGCGCCTCGCCGAGGCGGGCGACCTGGGCCGGGTCGCGGCCGAACGAGCGCGGGCCGATGACGGGATTCCGGAACTCGACGTCGACGTCGAGCACGGGCGCGAAGTTGATGTCGATGCCGGCGGCCGAGAGCCAGCTGCCGACCGTGGCGCCGATGCGCTCGACCTCGGTCTCGCTGGCGGCGCGACCCAGCACCCGCGCGGACGGCGGCACCGGCAACTCGGGCGCGAGCTGGGACACGAAGCCGCCCTCCTCGTCCATCGCCACCAGGATGGTGCGCGGCGCCGCCAGGCGGCGCAGCTCCTCGACCAGACCGGGCAGGCGGTCGAGGGTCTGGAAGTGGCGTCGGAACAGCAGGACGCCCGCAAACGGGCGCCGGGCGAAGGCTTCACGAAATGCCGGCGTCAGGCCCTCGTGGGGCAGGCCGACCATGGTCACGGAGGCAAGGCGCGCAGCGGCGTCATCACTCATGGCCGGACGCTATCGCCCGCGGTGCCCGGATGCTAGACTTTTCCCGGATGACCCCCGACGACTCCCGACCCGGCCCCCCGCGCGCGCGCACCGCGGATCGAACCCATGGATTCACCGAGTCGGTGATCCGCGAGATGACCCGCCTCTGCACGCAGCACGGCGGCGTGAACCTGGCACAGGGCTTCCCGGACTTTCCCTGCCCGCGCCCGCTCAAGGACGCGGCGATCGCCGCCATCGAGGCGGACATCAACCAATACGCGATCACCTGGGGCGCCAAGGGATTTCGCGACGCGCTGGTCGCCAAGACCAGGCACTTCTACGGCCTCGAGTACGACCCCGAGCGCGAGGTGACGGTCACCTGCGGCTCGACCGAAGCCATGATCGCCACCCTGCTCGCGCTCGTGAATCCCGGCGAGGAGGTCGTAATCTTCGAGCCCTACTACGAGAATTACGGGCCCGACGCGATCCTCTCGGGCGCGACGCCGCGCTTCGTCCGGCTGCGCGAGCCCGACTGGTCGTTCGATCCCGACGAGCTGGCGAAGGCGTTCAACGACCGCACACGCGCGATTGTCGTCAACACGCCGAACAACCCGACCGGCAAGGTGTTCTCGCGCGCCGAACTCGAGCGGATCAGGGACCTGTGCGAGCGCTGGAACGTGGTGTGCGTGACCGACGAGATCTACGAGCACATGGTCTACGACGGCCTCGAACATGTTCCCATGGCCACCCTGTCTGGCATGAAGGACCGCACGGTGACGATTTCCGGGCTGTCCAAGACCTACAGCGTGACCGGCTGGCGGGTCGGGACCGTGCTGGCGCCGCCTGACCTGACGTTGGCAATTCGCAAGGTTCACGATTTTTTGACCGTGGGCGCACCGGCTCCTTTGATGGAAGCCGGCGTCGCGGCGTTATGCTTGGACGACGCGTACTACCGCCGCCTCGCCGAGGACTACGACCTGCGCCGCAATTACCTCGTGCCGGCGCTCGAGGAAGCCGGGTTCCGGACCTTCCAACCGCACGGCGCGTACTACGTGATGACGGATATCTCGGGCTTCGGGTTCGCGGATGACGTGAAGTTCGCGCGCTGGTTGGTCGAACACGTCGGTGTCGCGGGTGTCCCGGGTTCGAGCTTCTATTCCAATCCCGCCGCGGGCCGTCAACGACTCAGGTTTCACTTCGCCCGTCTTCGCTCGACGCTCGAAGCCGCCGTCGAGCGTTTGTCCCATCTGCGCGCGCGCCTTGAGGCGAACGCGCCCGGTCGTTGAGCAGCGAGCACCCGAGGCCTTAGGAGGCCCACGCATGAAGCAGCTTCGAGGCATGCAGCGCTGGTGGATCGCGGGGGTCGTCGGCATCGCCATGGGTCTCGGGCTCTCGAGCAACCTGGGCGCCCAGGACGACCTGCGCACGCAGCTCGACCTGTTCGGGCAGGTGCTCTCGCTCGTCCAGTCCCAGTACGTCGATCCGGTCGACAATGAAAAACTGATCAAGGGCGCCATCGACGGCATGCTCTCGACGCTGGATCCGCACTCGGTCTACATGCCGGCGGATCGTTACGAGCAATTCAGCGAGAACTTCAAGGCCAACTACTCGGGGATCGGGATCAACTTCGACATCAGAGACGGGCGCCTGATCGTGATTTCGCCGCTCGAAGGCACGCCGGCGTACAAGCTCGGCATCCGCGCCGCCGACCGCATCGTCGCGATCGACGGCAAGGATGTGCCGCCGACCGTCAACAACAACGACGTGTTCAAGCAACTGCGCGGCCCCGAAGGCTCGACCGTGAAGGTCTCGATCGAGCGCGACAACACGGCCGGCCGAATCGAGTTCGACATCGCGCGGGCTCGCATTCCGCAGGAGTCGGTGCCGTACGCATTCATGATCCGGCCGGGCGTCGGCTACATCCGCATCACGCGCTTCGCCTCGGCCACCGGCGACGAGCTCGAAGCCAAGCTCGAGCAGCTCAAGGCCGCGGGCATGAAGGAGCTGCTGCTCGACCTCCGGTTCAACTCGGGCGGGCTGCTCAACCAGGCCGTCGAGGTGAGCG
>JBKJOC010000323.1:0-2589 GCA_046595725.1 Candidatus Eiseniibacteriota bacterium | reverse complement strand
CAACAGGTGAGGGACATCATCCTCCAGAGCTTCCCGGTGTCGCTCGAGCTGGGACTCTGGGCGCTGCTGCTCTCGCTCCTGATCGGGGTGCCGCTCGGGGTGCTGGCGGCCAGCCGGCAGAACACGGGCCTCGACTACGGCGCGATGGCGTCGACGCTGCTCGGCGTCTCGGTGCCGAACTTCGTGCTCGGGCCCCTGCTGGTCCTGGTCTTCTCGCTCACGCTCTACTGGCTGCCGCCTGCACTGTGGATGACGCCGGCCGACCGCGTGCTGCCCGTGCTCACGCTCTCGGCAATCTACCTGGCTTACATTGCGCGCCTGACGCGCGGCGGCATGCTCGAGACGCTGCGCCAGGACTACATCCGCACCGCGCGCGCCAAGGGGCTGCCCGAATCCCGCGTCATCTTCGGCCATGCCTTGAAACTCGGCATCCTGCCGGTCGTGAGCTACTTAGGCCCGGCGGTTGCGCGCATCGTGATGGGATCGATCGTGATCGAGCAGATCTTCGCCATCCCCGGCCTCGGCCGCCACCTGGTGAGCGCGGCGTTCAATCGCGACTACACACTGGTGCTCGGCATCGTCGTCTTCTACGCGGGGTTCCTCATGGTGCTCAACCTGGTCGTCGACGTCATGTACGCCAGGCTCGATCCGCGCGTGGAACTGGCGTGAGCACGCTGGTGGTCCAAGCCGCTGCGCCGGCGCGCCCGAAGAAGGGTGGCGGCAGCCTGTGGTCCGACGCCTGGCGCCGGCTCCAGAAGAACCGGATGGCCCTGGCCTCGGGCTGGATCCTGCTCGCCATCTGCGCGCTCTGCCTGCTCGCACCTTTGATCCCGGGCCTGCCCGATCCCAACGCCACCGACTTCAAGCTCGGCGTCACGCCGCCCACGTGGCAGCACCTCATGGGCACCGACCTGCTCGGGCGCGACATGCTCGCACGCGTGATCTACGGGGGCCGGATCTCGATCCTGGTGGGCCTCGTGGGCACGCTGGTCTCGCTCGTGATCGGCGTCAGCTACGGGGCGATCTCGGCCTACGCCGGCGGGCGGGTCGACGAGTTCCTGATGCGCATCGTCGACGTGCTCTATTCGCTCCCCTACATCTTCCTCGTCATCCTCCTCCTGACCGTGTTCACCAAGTCGCTGCTGCTGCTTTTCCTCGCGCTGGGCGCGGTCCAGTGGCTGACCATGGCGCGCATCGTGCGCGGGCAGGTGCTGTCGCTCAAGAACCAGAACTTCGTCGAGGCCGCGCGAGCGCTGGGCGCGAACGACGCGCGGATCGTGTTCGGGCACATCGTCCCCAACACGCTCGGGCCGGTGATCGTCTACACCACGCTCACGATCCCGGCGATCATCCTGCAGGAGGCGTTTCTCTCGTTCCTGGGGCTCGGCGTCCAGCCGCCCGACGCCTCGTGGGGCGTGCTGGTGTCGGAAGGGGCGCAGATGCTCGCTTTTTTCCCCTGGCTCACGATCTTCCCGGGCGCCGCGCTGGCGTTGACGCTGTTCGCGTTCAACTTCTTGGGCGACGGTCTGCGCGACGCGCTCGATCCGCAGGACCGAAAGGTGGCGGCTTGAGGCGCATGGGCTCGGCGCTGCGCCGCCTCGTGCGCCGCGCCCGCGCATGGTTTCCGTGGCCGCAGCTGGAGCTCTTCACACCCCCCCCGCGCGGCCCTTCCGCGCGCTGGGAGTTTACGCGGCCGTGGCACGCCTCGCCTCACCTGGCGCGGGCGCGGCGCGAACTCGACGCGGTGCGCGACCACTTCCCCGAACTGGACTCAGTCACCGTGCGCGTGGGCCTGACCAAGCGCCGCTCGGTGCTCGGCCTCGCCTCGCTCGGCAAGACGCCGATGATCTGGATCCGGCCTCGCCGGATTCACCGCTTCGCGATCGCGCACGAGTTGACGCACCTGCTGCAGGCCCGGAAGCTCGTGCCCGGGGGCGAGAAAACCTGCGACCTCTTCACGCTCGCCCGCAGCGACGCCTACGTCGATGTCGCACCGTTCTACCTCAGGGTGTCGCCGCGCTTCCACGAGGGCGGGCGCGAACGGCGCGTGCCTCGCCACTTAGCGCTCGAACTGCACGTTCTTGCGCGTGAGGCGCTCACGGGCCGGAGCGCGCGCTCGGCGATCCATCACTTCGAGAAGCGCGCGAGTGGCTGAATGAAGGACCCGGACAGGGCCCGGGGCAGCGGCCGATGCGATTGCGGGCATTCTGCAAGGTCCGGGGCCCGGGCAGCCCTGAAATTCCGTCCCGCGCGCCCCGTCGACTCACATTTCCGCGAACCCGCGATGAGTTCCCGCCGATGCCATGAGGCACGCGCGAGAACACACCGCGCATCCCCGATGACGCTTCCGGAGGGCTCATGGCCGTTCGCCGACACTCGATCGATCGCACCGACGCGGCTTCTGCATGCCGCGATCTCGCGCGCGCGGCGGCGTCACTGGCGTGCGTGCCCTGTGCCTCGGTGCGGTTCGAACGCGGCAAGCTGGGCCCGGTGGACGCAACCTACGGCCTCGAGGGCCCCGGCGATCTTGCAGCGGCCGAGGCGTTCGCGCGCATCTCGCTGCTCCATGTCGATCCGCTCGTCATCCAC
>JBKJOC010000293.1:0-10841 GCA_046595725.1 Candidatus Eiseniibacteriota bacterium | reverse complement strand
TAATGCGCGGCGGCGATCGCCTGGGGCGGGACGAACACCATCCAGAACAGAGCCGCCACCAGGAATCCATAGAACAGCACGGTCCAGGGCGAGAGCCGCGCCAGCAGGCGCTTGGCGTAAAGAATGTAAAACGCGAAGAATCCCGCGGAGGCGAGCCCGAGCAGCACGCCCCGGGGGTTCGCGCGCGCGACGGCGGCGCCGTCGGCCAGGACGAGCAGCGCCACTCCGACGGTCGCGCAGCCGAGCGCCGCGAGCTCGATCCGGCTCGGGAGGCGGCGGGCGGCCAGCGCCTCGTACGCGACCACGAGCGCCGGGGCCAGGTACTGGAGGAGGATCGCGAGCCCGACGCCGACCCACTGGACGTTCGTGTAATACGAGCCCTGCACTGCGGCGATCCCGCCGATGCCCAGGATGAGCAGCGGCAGCAGGTCCGCGCGCCCGATCCGGAACAGCGCGGGCCGGAAGACCAGGAATCCCGCCGCCAGGAGGACGACCGAGATCGCGAGCCGCAGCTCGACCACCGTCAGCGGCGGGACGTCGTGCTTCATCGTCCAACGCGCGAGCGTTGCGCTCGTGCCCCACAGGATGGTGGCGGCGATCACGCACAGGAGGCCTGTGCGCGCGCTGGCAGCGTTCTGGCTCAGAGCGAAGCCAGCGAACCGTTCGGGTTCTTCGTCACCAGGTCCCGCAGGTTGACGGGCGGAATGCGCGCCCCGAAACGCTGGTTGATCGCCTCGAGGAACGCGTTCGCCAGGATGCCCGACCCGAGCGTGCTCGGATGGAGGCCGTCGAGGCTGAACAGCCCCCCCGTGATGAACGCGGTGCGATAGCGCACGCCCGCCAATACGAAGCCCTCGCGATCGAGCCGGTCGAAGAGCGCGAATTCGTCCACCAGCGCGGCGCCGCGCGCCTGCGCCAGGGCGGCGATCGCCGCGTTGTAGCCGGTGACCGCGGCCTCGATCGCCCGGCGCTCGTCCACGGTGATGACGAGGCTGTCGGGCAGGGGCGGCGCGGGCGGGGGCTGGCCGTAGCCGGCCCCGAGCAGGAGGCTCGCCGGCAGCAGGAGGAGCGAGCCGTCGGGCAGCGGGCCTCCGGCATCGCGCAGGCGGACGCCGTTGACGACGAGCGGGACCGTGGTCGCGTACGGCAGGCGCGTGACGAGCGGGATGTTTGCCAGCGCGAGCTTCGCCTGCGGCGCGCCGGCGGCGAGCGAGTCGAGCAGCTGTGCGTAGAGCGCCGCGAATCCCGCCACCGAAACCAGCGCCGACGGGTCGCCGCCCGACACCAGCGGGCGCACGACCTCATTGCCGCCGAGCTCGACCGTCAGAAACGTCGGAGCCTGCGTGATCGCCTGGCGCACCATCGTGCCGTGGCCCTGGAGGACGAGGTTGAAGTACGGCGCCCCGCTCTCGAGCGCGAACGAGTTCGCAACCAGCGCGTCGGAGATCGCGAGATTGTCGTAACCGTCGGGCGGACGTGCCTCGTAGGAGCCGGCCGGCGAGACGCCCGGGAGCAGGCCGAGCGCCGGGGGCGCGAGCGAGGTGACGCGCAGGAGATTCGGGATGCCGGGCGTGGTCACCAGCGGCTGGACGAAGACGCCGCCGTTCGCGCCGGTCTGCCGCGCAATCAGCGCGGGCACGGAGGTCCTCTGGTGGACGTCGAGCAGCCCGCCCGACTGGATGCCCATCGAGACGCTGGTGCCGAGCGCGACGTAACTCGAGAAGTCGGTCTCACCGAACGCGGGCACCCCGGGCGCGAGGGGATCGATCTTCGCGCAACTCGCGGCCATGAGTAGAACCAGCAGGACGAGGAATCGCATGATGTTCTCCGCTACGGAAACGTGAACCCGAGGCTTGCGCCCAGGGCGAACGTCCCGGTCGAATAGGTACCGTTGAAGTTGTCGCGGTTCCTGCCTTCAGTCGAGCGGTCGGGCGTGAGCAGCAACAGTCCATAGAGGTCGAATGAGGTGCGCGTGCCATTGCGGCCGAGCCCGAGCGTGATGCCGTGGCGGTCGGTGTCCAAAAGCAACGGGCCCACGCTTTCGACCGGCTGAGGCGTCTGGTCGAAGGAGTAGCCCGCGCGCCACGACCAGGGCGCGGTGCCGCCCTTGCGGTACTCGGTGCCGACGCGCACGTTGAATGCGTTGTCCCAGTCCTCGACCAGGTCGACGTCGCGCGATGGGGTCAAAGCGAAGCGGATCGGGATCCGGTCGAGCGCATCCCACCATGTGTGGTTCACGTCGGCCTCGAGGGCCCACGAGGGGCTCCATTGGTAGGCAGCCCCGAGGGATCCCTGCGCGGGAAACGGGATCGTGGTCGTGACGCCCTGGTCGGGGGGAAAGGTCGCGAAGACCGCCGCGTCGAAGGGCGCGTCGCCGGTCGCGCGTTGCGTGAAGTCGGCGCGCCCGCGGTAGTGAATCGTCACCTTGCTGCGATACGTCGCGCCGAAGCGGAAGCGCGAGGCTGGCCCCCATTGGAGGCCCGCATTGAAGCCGGCGCCGAAGTTGTGCTCGCTCGCGAGGTCGAGCGTGCCGACGTCGACGGTCTCGTCGACGAAGGGGTCGTAGGCGGGCAGGTGGCGCTGGAACCGCACCTGGGACAGCACCAGGTTCGCACCCGCCCCCACCCTCAGGCGATCGTTGACCGCCACCGAGGCCGTGGGGGCGAAGGAGAACGGCGCGATGCGTGCGAAGGTCGAGACGTACCGGCCGGAGAAGGTCTCGCCGGTGGCGAACACGTTCGCTGGCCGCCAGTCGACCTCGAGCGCGTGGGCGTTGTAGATGCCGAGGCCGGCGGCGACCTTTCCGCCGATGCCGTGCGCGTAGCAGGCGGCGAACGGAAAGATTGCATGGCCCCTGGTCTGCTCGTGGATGCCCGCGCCCGGGCTCGGATCGACGCCCGAGAATTGTGCCTTGAACAGGATCAGGTTGGGTGAGAACAGGAGCGCCTTGCCGTCGAGCCGCGACAGGCCGGCGGGATTGAAGAAGATCGACGACACGTCGTCGGCGCGGGCGGTGAAGGCCCCGGCCTGGCCGAGCGCGCGGGCGCCCTGTTCGTAGAGGCCGTAGCCGGCAGCATGGGCGGCGCAGGGCAAAAGGGCCAGGCCCGCGGCCAGCAGCAGCCGGCTCATGCGCGCTTGCCTGGAACCCGTGCGTGAAGGCCCGGCGTCTCGTGGCCTTCATACAGCGCACCGATCTCGGACGCGAACTTCGCGAGCACGATCTTGCGCCTGACCTTGAGTGTTGGCGTGAGTTCGCCCTGCTCCTGCGAGAATTCCCGGTCGAGGACGGCGAAGCGCTTGATCTGCTCGAAGCGCGCGAGGTCCGGCGCGTGGGCCGCAATCTCGCGCTCGAAGAGCTCGCGCACGGCGGGATGCTTGACCAGGTCGGCGCGCGTCACGAACGAGATCCCCTTGAGCTTGGCGTAGGGCTCAAGCTGCTCGAAGTTCGGCACGAGAAGCGCCGTCACGTAGGGGCGCTCGTTGCCGATCAGCACGGCCTCGGCGATGAACGGGCTCGACTTGAGCGCGTTCTCGATCGGCTGGGGCGCGACCTTCTTGCCGCCGGCCGTGACCAGCAGGTCCTTCTTGCGATCGGTGATGACGAGGTGGCCCCGGTCGTCGAGATGCCCGATGTCGCCGGTGTGGAACCATCCGCCCTCGAGCGCCAGGGCGGTCTCCTCGGGCAGGAGATGGTAGCCGCGCATGACGCCCGGGCCCTGGATCACGATCTCGCCGTCCTCCGCGATCCGCACCGTGACGTTCGCGATCGGCGGGCCCACGGTGCCGGGCAGGTTCGCGTGCGGGCGATTGACCGCGATCACGGGCGAGGTCTCGGTCAGGCCGTAGCCCTCGAGCACCGGGATGCCCGCGCCCATGAAGAACTCGGCGATCTCGGTGTTGAGCGGCGCGCCGCCCGAGACGAAGAAACGGATCCTCCCGCCCGTGCGCGCGCGCAGCTTGCCGTAGACGAGCCGATCGTAGAGCGCGTGCTGGAGCGCGAGCAGCGGCGGCACCGGCTGCCGGCGCGCGACCCGCCGCGACCACTCCTTCGCCACCTTGAGGCTCTGGCGGAACAGCGCGTGCTTGATCGCCCCCCCTTTGGCGGCGGCCTCGACCACGCGGGCGTAGATGCGCTCGAACAGGCGCGGTACGGCGCACACGATCGTGGGATGGATCGCCTGCATGTCGGCCGACAGCGTGTCGACGCTCTCGGCGTAGGCCACGGTCACGCCGCGCGAGATCATCGTGTAGTGGCCGGCCATGCGCTCGAAGATGTGGGAGAGCGGCAGCACCGAGAGCGCCGTATCCTCAGGCCCGATCGAGAAGTCCAGCAGGGCGTCGCGCACGTTCGAGACCAGGTTGGCGTGCGTCAGCATCACGCCCTTGGGATTGCCGGTCGTGCCCGAGGTGTAGATGAGCGTCGCCAGGTCTTCCGGCTTCACGGCGTCGCCCAGCCGCACGCCGCGCAATGGATCCTTCGCCAGGGCCACGGCGCCCTCCGCGAGCAGCGCCTGCCAGGAGTCGTCGATCACGATCACGTCCTCGAGCGCCGGCAGCTCGGATTGGACCGAGCGCACCTTCTCGAGCTGCGCGCGGCTGGAGACCAGCGCGAGCGTGGCCTGTGAATCCGCAAGGATGTGCCGCGCCTGAACGGCGACCAGCGTGGCGTAGATCGGCACCGTGGCCGCGCCCGCGGTCAGGATGCCGAGGTCCGCCAGCGCCCACTCGAGCCGGTTCTCGGACAGGATCGCAACGCGGTCGCCCGGCCGGATCCCGCGCGCCTCGAGCGCGGCTGCGATGCGCTCGATGGCTTGCTGCGCCTCGGCGGAGGAGGTGTCGTACCAGGTGTCGTCCGCCTTGTGGCGGAAGGCGTCGGGTTTTGGGAATGCGCGAAACGCCTCGCGATAGAGCTCGACCAGCGTGGTGAAGGGCATGGCGACCACCATAGAACCCCGTCCGTCTCGCGCCAAGGGCCTTGACGCTTTGGCCCGCGCTTGAAACAGTCCCGCCGGGAGGTCCCTCGATGCGTTCATGCGTGCTCGCGCTTCTGCTCGGTCTCGCCGCGGCTTCGTTCGCGCCGGCGGCGCGCGGGGCGGAACGCCCGGAGACGACCACGGCGCTCGCGCAGGGCAAAGCGTTCGAGCGCGACTACGACTTCCAGCAGGCGTGGGCCGCCTACCGCGCCGCGGCCCGGAACGACTCCACCTCCTACGAACTGTGGTGGCGCCTGGCGAAGACGGCGAGCGACCGCGGCCAGCGCTTCGAGTACGACCAACAGAAGGCCAAAGCCGAGGCCGCCTACGCCGAGGCTGTCAAAGCCTCCCGCCGCGCAGCCCTGCTCGAGCCCGACGGCTGGCAAGGCCATGCCGGGCTGGCCGCGAACCTGGGCCGCCTCGCCCTGTTCGAGGGCGGCAAGGCCAGGATCCGGCTCGCGCGCGAAGTCCGCCAGGAGGTGGATCGCGCGCTCCTGCTCAACCCGCGCGACGACCGGAGTTGGCACGTACTGGCGCGCTGGAATCGCACGCTGGCGCAACTGTCGTTCATCGAACGCACGGCCGCGAAGGTGGTCTACGGCGGCGTGCCCGAGGGTGCGAGCATGAACGACGCCGTCACCGACTTCGAGCAGGCGATTGCGCTCGAACCCCGCTCCGCGAACCACCACCTGGAGCTCGGGCGTACCTACCTCGCGCTCGGCCTGAAGGACAAGGCGCGCGCCCAGCTCGAGGCTTCGATCGCCTCGCCGCGCACCAGCGCCTTTGATGAGGAATACCGAAGCGAAGCCCGGCTCCTCCTGCGAACGACCCACTGAGGACGACCATGGCGATCGGTGTGGAAGCGACCCGCGGCAGGAGCGTCGTGATCGTGGACGGCGTGCGCACGCCCTTTGCGCGGGCGGGCTCGGCGCTGAAAGGCGTGCCGGCGCAGGAGCTCGGGCGCATTGCGGTTCGCGAGCTGCTGGCGCGTACGGAGTTCGATCCCGCCGGACTCGACGAGGTCGTGCTCGGCAATTGTGGCACGCCGGCGGACGCGGCGAACCTGGCACGCGTCTCGGCGCTGGGGGCGGGCGTGCCGCGCTCGGTGCCCGCGTTCACCGTCCACCGAAACTGCGCGTCGGGCATCGAGTCGATCGCCCAGGCCTGCTACAAGATCGAGGCCGGCGTCGCGAGCGCGGTGATCGCCGGCGGCGCCGAGTCGATGTCGAACTATCCGTTGATCTGGAGCGAACCGTTGACGGAAGCGTTCGCCGCCTCCGCGCGCGGGCGTTCGTTGCCCGCGAAGCTCGCACCGTTCCTGCGCCTGCGCGCGCAGGCGCTTGCGCCGCGCATCGCGCTCATCGAAGGGCTGACCGATCCCGTGAGCGGGCTCAACATGGGGCAGACCGCGGAGGTGCTGGCGCGCGAGTGGGCGATCTCGCGCGAGGCGCAGGACGCGTTCGCACTGACCTCGCATCAGCGCACGATTGCGGCGTGGGACGCGGGCCGCATGGCGAGGGAGGTGCTGCCGGTCTATCCCGCGCCCACGTTCGAGCCGGTCGCGATGGATATCGGGCCGCGGCGCGAGCAGACGCTTGAGCAGCTCGCGAAGCTGCGCCCGTTCTTCGATCGCCGCCATGGCACCGTCACCGTCGGCAACGCCTGCCCGGTGACCGATGGCGCCGCCGCAGTCCTGGTCATGGACGAGGAGCGCGCGCGCGCCGAGGGCTACCGGCCGCTCGGTCGCCTGCGCTCGTTCGCGTTCGCCGGCCTCGAGCCCGAGCGCATGGGCCTGGGTCCCGTCTACGCGACGCCGGTCGCACTCGAGCGCGCCGGCATCACGCTCAAGGACATCGCGCTGATCGAGATGAACGAGGCGTTCGCCGCGCAGGTGCTCGCCAACCTGGCCGCGTTCGAGAGCGAGAAGTTCGCCCGCGAGCACCTCGGGCTGACGCACGCGGTGGGCGCGATCGATCCGGCGAAGCTCAACGTCAACGGCGGCGCGATCGCGCTCGGCCATCCGGTCGGCGTGAGCGGCACGCGGCTCGTGCTGACGCTGCTGCTCGAGCTCAGGCGCCGGGGCGGCGGGCTGGGCCTGGCGACGCTATGCGTCGGCGGCGGGCAGGGCGCGGCGGTCGTGGTCGAGTCGCTGCCGGAGGCGGCGTGAGCACGCCCGGCCTCTCGCCGGGATTCGCGCCGCACTTCTGGCGCCTTGAGACTCCCGGCGGCGGCGCCATCGGCGTGCTCGCGATCGACTCGCCGGGACAGAAGGTCAACGTGCTCTCGGGTGCGGCGATCGAGGAGCTGGGCCAGCAACTCGAACGCATCCCGCACCTCGGGCTTTCCGGATTGGTGGTCACGAGCGGCAAGCCGCGCACGTTCGTCGCGGGCGCCGACGTGCGCGAGATCCAGGGGATCGACACGATCGACGACGGCTCGCTCAAGGCGGCGCGCGGGCAGGCAATCTTCCAGCGCCTGGCGTCGTTGCCGTATCCCACGCTGGCCGCGATCGACGGCCTGTGCCTGGGTGGCGGCACCGAGCTGGCGCTGGCGTGCCGCTACCGCGTCGCGTCGGACTTCGAGCGTACGTTCCTCGGATTGCCCGAGGTGCGGCTCGGCATCCTGCCAGGCTTTGGCGGCTCGACACGCCTGCCGCGCCTGCTCGGCCTGCCCGCCGCGCTGGATCTGATTCTCACGGGCAAGACCGTCGACGGCGCGCGCGCGTTCAAGCTCGGGCTGGTCGACGACGTGCTGCCCAAGGAGGACTTCGTCGCGCGCGCCGTGCGCTGGCTTTCGACGCGGCTCGACGCCTCCGCGTTCGAGAAGGTGCGGCGCGAGCGCAGGAAGCGGCGCGCCGGTCCGCCGGCATGGCTGCTCGAGGGCAACCCGCTGGGCCGCGCTCTGGTGTTCTCGCAGGCCCGCAAGGGTGTGTTGCGCGAGACCCACGGCCACTATCCCGCGCCGCTCAAGGTGCTCGAAATCCTGCCGAGGACCAGCCGCGGCCCGGTTTCCGAGGCGCTCGCGCTCGAGGCCAGGGCCGTGGGCGAACTGCTGGTCACGCCCGAGCACAAGAACCTGCTGTCGATCTTCTTCCTGACCGAGGGCGCGAAGAAGGATCCGCCCACGCCCCACGCGGTGGAGGTCAAGGCCTGCGGCGTGTTGGGCGCGGGCGTCATGGGCGGCGGCATCGCCTATGCGCTCGCCGACGCCGGCATCGAGGTCAGGCTCAAGGACGTCGCGCCCGAGGCGGTGGGCCGCGGGCTGCGCGCCGCCTGCGACCTCTATCTCAAGCGCGTGCGCCGTCGCCGCATGAAGCCCGCCGCGATGAACCGCAGCATGGCGCGCATCTCGGGCGGCACGGACGACGCCGGCTTCGCGCGCCTCGACGTGGTGATCGAGGCCATTGTCGAGAAGATGGAAGCCAAGCAGGACGCGCTCGTCGCGCTCGAGGCGCGCCTGCCCGCGCATGCCATCCTGATGACCAACACCTCGTCGCTCGACATCGACGTCATGGCCTCGAAGTTGGCGCGTCCCGAGCGCCTGGCGGGACTTCACTTCTTCAACCCGGTCGACAAGATGCCGCTGGTCGAGATCATCATCGGCCCGCGCACGTCGCCCGAGGCGTGGGAGACCGCGCTCGAGCTCGCACGCCGGCTCGGCAAGACGCCGGTCGTGGTCAAGAACGCGCCCGGCTTCCTGGTCAATCGGATCCTCATGCCCTACCTCAATGAAGGACTGCACCTGTTCCGCGAGGGCGTCCAGATCGAGGCGCTGGACCAGGCGATGGTCGACTTCGGCATGCCGATGGGCCCGCTGCGGCTGCTGGATGAAATCGGCCTCGACGTCGCGGACAAGGTGTCGCACATCCTGGGCGCCGCGTTCGGCGATCGCGTGGAGCCCGCGGGCGTGCTCGAGGCGATGGTGGCGGGTGGGCGCATGGGGCGGAAGGGCAAGCTGGGGTTTTACCGTTATCGCGATGCCGCGTCGACGCCCGACCCGGCGATCTATCCGCTCGCCGATCGGCCCTCGCGCGACGTCATCACGGCGGGACCGGATGCGTGGCGCGAGCGCATGGTGCTTGCGATGGTCAACGAGGCGGCGCGCTGCCTCGAGGAGGCGGTTGTCGAGTCACCGGCGCAGGTCGACCTGGCGATGATCATGGGCACCGGTTTCCCGCCGTTTCGCGGCGGGCTCCTGCGCCACGCCGACACGCTCGGCATCGCCGTCGTCGAAGGGCGCCTGCGCGCGCTCGCCGCGGCGCTCGGCAAGAGATTCGAACCGTGCGCTTTGCTCACGCGCATGGGGCAGGAGGGCTACGTGTTCAGGCCTGAGTTCGAGCGGGGTGGAAGCGCTAGCGGCGGAACGTGATCGGGATCGAGACCCAGGTGGCCACGGGCCCACCGCCGGTCGCAGCGGGCTTGAAGCGCCACTGCCTGACCGCGTCCTGGGCCGCGCCATTGAGCATCGGGATCGAGCGCACGATGCGGGTCTCGCGCACGCGGCCGTCGGTGCCGACCAGCGCCTGCACGACCACCGTGCCCTCGGCGCCCGCCTGGCGCGCGAGGTCCGGGTACGTGCCCTTGACGGTGTAGATGGGCTCGGCGGCTTCGTCGGTCGCGACATAGGCGTTGGGATCGGGGGCGCCGCCGCGGGGAGCGGCTTCGGCATCGCTCGGCGAAGGCGGCGCGCCGTCCGGCAGGAGCGCCTGAGTGTTCACTTCGGGAATGCCCGCAACCCGCTGCGCTGCGTACGCCGGCGCAACGCGATGGGCGCGCAGCTCGTCGTTGATCCGGCGAGCCTCATCAATCTGGCGCTGAATCTCCGCCTCGGTCATCGGCGTCGGCGCATCGAGCAGCGTCGACTCGGGCAGCGAGGACAAGAGACGATCGGCGAAGCGCTGCGTTCCCCAGGCCGAAGCGAGCAGGATCGCCAGGCAACCCGCGAGGAACGACAGGCGGGGCCGGCGCATGAGCGTCGTCCATGCGTCGGATGCGATCTCTGCAATGCGTGCGCGATCGAAGCCCACCGGGGCTTTCTCCTGGCGGCCGGGCACTAACCCCGGCCGGTGACCGGCGCCTCGCTGCCGAAGAACACGTCCCGCAGGTAAGGCAGTGGCGGTGTTCCGTGCGACAGGAGCGCGTCGTGGAACTCGCGAAGGTTGAAGGCGTCGCCGCGCGCGGCCTTCTGCTCCTCGCGCAGCTTCAGGATCTGCTGCCAGCCCACGAAGTAGGTCGAGAGCTGCACCGAGGAGACCTGCGCGCGCCTTATCTTCTCCTCGGCGACCTTGCGAGTCTGGTGACCCTCCTCGAGCAGGAGGCGCAGCGCCTCCTCCTCGGTCATGTTGCCGGCGTGCAGGCCGACGTCGATGATTGCGTTGAGCACGGCGCGCTGCCAGAACTTGAGCTGCCCCAGCTCGTGGCGCGGGTCATGGTTCAAGCCGGCCTCGAGCATGAGCTGCTCGGAGTACACCGCCCAGCCTTCGGCGAACGCCCCGTTCCAGAGCGCGTTCGGCACCAGGCGGCCGTTCCGGTTGGCGTGCCAGAGCTGCAGGTAGTGGCCGGGAAGCGCTTCATGCACCGCGAGGATCCGGAGCTGCCAGTTGTTGTACTCGCGCAGGTATTCGTCGGTCTGCTCCGCCGTCCATGCATCGGGGATCGGCGTCACATAGAAGAACGTCGGCAGGTTCGCCTCGAACACGCCCGGCGGGTCACAAGACGCGCCCGGGACGCCGCGATTGAACTCGGGGGTCAACTCGACCTCGAGATCGATCTTTTCCGGCATTTCGACCAGGTCGTGCGCGCGCAGGAAGGCTTCGAGCTCGACGCAGAATTCGTTGCAGCGGTCGAGCAGCTCGTCGCGTCCCGGCCG
>JBKJOC010000226.1:0-5987 GCA_046595725.1 Candidatus Eiseniibacteriota bacterium | reverse complement strand
GCCGCCGGCGTCCCTGGTGGCGACGTTCTGGGTGGTGTGCCTGGTGTACAACGCCTTCCAGGGCCTCTATTACGGCATCCAGTCCGCGCTGTTCATGGACATCACGACGCCGCGCGTTGCCGCCACGCAGTTCACGGCCTACATGGCGATGCTCAACTTCACGATCTCCTACACGGCGCGGTGGCAGGGCTGGGCGATCGAGCGCTTCGGTTATCCGGGGACACTCGCTCTCGATGCCGGGCTCGGGATGATCGGGGTCGCGATCCTGCCACTGCTCAAGCCACAGCAACGACCGGCGGACCCGGCCCTCGAAGTCCCGCCCGGGGCCGCAATCCCCGGGTTTGCGCTCTAGCCGGCGCTCAGAAGCGACTCGTGAGCCGCAACTCAGCCCCCTTGAGCGGAAGCACCTCGTAGCACGTGCCGGCCGTGCACGCCCGGCCGCCACGCCGCTCCCCGACGAACAGGGTCAATTCGTGGTGCTCCGAGAGGCGCGCGTTGAGAATTCCAGCGAGGAAGCGGCGGGCCTGAATTCCCGGCGTGAGAGCCTCGTCCGGATCCTC
Organism: Candidatus Eiseniibacteriota bacterium; assembly: GCA_046595725.1. Taxonomy (GTDB): domain Bacteria; phylum Eisenbacteria; class RBG-16-71-46; order RBG-16-71-46; family DASYSL01; genus JANPEF01. The sequence goes on along the minus strand of JBKJOC010000226.1, from coordinate 5,427 downwards.
CTGGGCCGGATCCGTGCTGCGTTCGAGCACCAGTGCCAGGCTGCCCCACCCCGCACGCGCGGCCGAGAAGGACACGAGATCGTCCCTAAAGGAACCGTCGAACGCGCGCGTGGCGCTCTGGCGTTCGTACTCGACGGTCCCCGAATACGCCTCCCGCATGGTGAGCTGTGCCGAGCCCCCGAAGACCTCGCGGCCTTCGACCTGGAGATCGGTATCCTCCCCGCGGTCGAAGAACGCGGCGAGCGCCAGCGGCACGCCGTGGACTTCGGTCACCTCGAGTTGCACGAAGCGCTCCTCGAAGCGGCCGGGCGTGAAGCGCCGCAGGTCGCTTCGGGTGAGGTTGAGCGTGAGCACCGCCGTCCTCGGGAGTCGGATCGCACCCTCGAGTTGGAATCCCCGTTCCCCCGTCGGGGGGCTGGTCCCGCCGGCGTCGAGCACGTGCGTGTTGCGGTTGAGCAAGGCCCAGGCGTGCTCCCGCACCAGGGAAGGCGGATCGTTCGTGCCGAGTCGGAAGCCGGCGTAGTCCTTCCATTCCGCCGTCACTCCCACCGGACCGACGCTCAGGCTGCCGCTCGCGTAGAGCGCATGCGGGACGTCGCCCGCCGTTCCGAACCGCCACCAGTCCCCGAGCGAACGATCGAGCTGCGCGTACTCGGCGTAGAGCGGCAGTGCCGCGCCGCGCACGTGCAGGAGCGCGAGGGGGTCGAGGCCGGCAAAGCCGGTCCCGAGCTCCTGCTGCTGCTCTCCGTCGCTCGTCGAGCGAACATATCCGGCGCCGATCAAGCCTGCCCCGGGGAGTCGGAGCGCGATCTGCCCACCCCCCAGGAATCCGCGGTAGCGATCCACGCCCGAGATTCCGGGAGACAGCTCGCCTCCGTTCGGACGTCCAGCGAAGGTGCGCACCTCGACCGGGCCGCGGCCGGCCTCGACGAGGGCTCCGTCGAGATCGCGGCTAAACCCGTACTTCGAGCGCGCGCCGTCCTTGTCGAGGACGACCCCCGGCAGCTCGAAGCTCCGATGAACGAGACCGCGCCCCACAATCGTGTGGAAATTTCCGACGCGCACTCGGAGACGGCTGTCGGTCCAGTCGGCGTAACGCTGAGTGAGCGCGCGATAGGTGCGGCGGTCCTCACTGTTCCCGTCCCCCTCGAAGCGCAGTCCGAAGCGGACGTGCCCGAAGCGAGCGTCGACGTGGAGCTGATCGTAGAGGCTGTACCGGTTCTCGGGAGTGCGGAAAGGGAGATTGCCGCTCTGCACTTCCAGCAGGTTTGCGAAGGAGACTTGCGCCTCTGCCGGACCGTTCAGAACGGCGAGGAACAGCGCGACAGCAAACGTCGTCCGCGTCCCCCGCATCAGGGCCGGGAGGGCGCCGCGGCAGACGAATCGCCGGGCGCAGGCCCGAGCGCCTCCTCGATGGCGCTGGCGAGCGCAGAGGACTCGCCCGGCAGGAAGCCCTGCCGAACGCGAAGGATCGTGCCGTCGCGAGCCACCAGGATGGACGTCGGAGCCGCGAGCACGCGAAAACCCTCCTGCAGGGAGCCATCCTCGTCGAGCACGATCGGGAACGTCAGTCCGAGGCGCGAGGCGAACGGCCGCACCTTGGCGAAGTTGCGCGGACCGTCCATGGACACGCCGATCACCGTGAGCCCGCGGGCGGCGAAGCGGCGGTAGAGCGCCTCGATTTCGGGGAGGGAGGCGACGCACGGCCGGCACCAGGTCGCCCAGAAATCGAGCAGAACGGGGCCCTTGGCGCGCAGGCGCTCGAGCTCGAGCTTTTCGGCCGCCAGGCTGCGGACTCGGAACGACGGTGCGATCGCGCGTCGGGCCGGCGCATCCGTACTTTCCGCGCTTGCAGAACCGGCGAGGAACAGCGTCACACACAGCGCCATCGCGCACGCCCGCATCACGTCGCAAGCCCTCATTCGCCGACGCGGACGGCCCGCCGCACGAGCGTTTCGCCGCCGAACTTCGCCCTTACGTAGTAGACCCCGGGCGGTGCGCGTGTTCCCGCGACCTCGCCGGCCCACTCGAAGCGCGTCGATCCCGACGCCAAAGGCGCACTCCACAGCGTCGCGAGCTTTCGGCCCGCGAGATCGTGCACCGTGACGAACGCGGGCGACGTGAGGCCGGCCGGGTTGCTCAACTCGACGACGATGCGTGAGCGGAAGGGATTCGGGGAGAGCGCGAGGTTCGGCGCGGGAATCCGCGGTCCGTCGCCCACGCCGACCGTGTTCGTCACCAGGCTGTCGATGCATCCCCGAAGCTCGGAAAGGACATAACGCTGGCCGTGTCCGTGGAGGTTCGCCGCGTGGTAGCGGACGATGCCCTGCTTGTTGATGACGATGTAGTCGTCGGTGTCGGGATAGTAGAGGTCGTAGAGGTTCCCGCCCTGCGAAAGGGTCGCGGCGAGCAACAAGGGATACGTGGCGCCCGTCTGGTTCCTGAAGGTCTGGAGTTGTGCCGGCGTCCCATTGTAAACGTCGGCGCTCAGAACCTGGACCTCGCCCGGATTCGTGGACAGGTAGTGCTGCCAGACGTTGGCCTCGAACGATGGCGCGTTCGTGACGCAGAAAGGACAGTTGTAACCCGCGAGAGCGAGGACCACGACTTTCCCCGCGTAGTTGGAGAGCGAGAGCGCAGACCCGACCGCAGGGCCGGGCGCAAGCTGGTTCTTCGTGAAGTTGGGAGCCTGGTCGCCCGCGATCACGCCCGCGTGCAGCGAAGGCGCCGACAGCATCGTAGCGAGCAGGATCGCCGCCTGGAGCAGGCAGGCACGTCGCATGGGTCCTTCTCCTTGACGAGTCCGAGTCGAGGGCGATCGCGGGTACGGCGGCGCGCCACGCCATGGGCGCTTGGTCCGCATACGTCCGGGACCGCGTCGCGTGACCGCCGAATTTCACCTCGGAGGCAGGGTCACAGGCCCGCGACCGGGGCGTAGTCGAGTCGCAGCTCCACCTGGCACGCCCTTCTCCCCCCGGGCGCACGCCCGGTCCGTTCTCCCGCATTTCTGGAGGAATGTTCGATGAAGCTCGTCTTCGCGGCACTCAAGCCCACGCCGCGGCGGCCGGGGCGACTCCTCGCGCTGTCCACGCTCGTCCTGCTGGCATCGTTCGGCCTCACAGGCGACGCTTCCGCCCGGGCGGCCCGTCCGCCCCGCGTCGGCGGCAGGGCCGCGGACTTCACGCTGGCGGATCTCGTGGGCGAGAAGGTCCGGCTTTCGAGAGTTGCTCGAACCGGACCGGTCGTGCTCGTCGTCCTTCGCGGTTACCCGGGCTATCAGTGCCCCTATTGCACCCGCCAGGTCGGCGAACTGATCGGGCAGTCCGAGGCGTTTGCGGCTGCCGGTGCGACCGTGCTCCTCGTCTACCCGGGGCCGGCGGAGGGATTGACCCCGCGCGCCGCGGAGTTCGCGCCCGGGAGCGAGTTCCCGCGGCACTTCCGCCTCCTGGTGGATCCCGGTTATGCGTTCACGAATGCGTACGGACTGCGCTGGGAGGCCGAGTCGGAAACGGCGTATCCCGCGACCTTCATCATCGACTCCGGGCGCATCGTGCGGTTCGCGCGCGTGAGCCGGACCCACGGCGAGCGGACCCCCGTGACGGACGTGCTCGCGGCGCTGCGCAAACTTTGACGCGCGTGTCCGTCACGGGCGCTTGATCGGGATCACCGGCGGCAGGCCGCCGCCCGACCGGCCGTCGCCCATGTCGCCGAGACCGAGCACGTTCACGAACTCGCCATTGGACGGCAGGATGAACTTCGCGTTCGAGCCCAGCGTGTGGTTCAGGACCTCGAGCCGGCGCATGACCTCCGCGCGTTCCTTGAAGTAGGTCTCGGCCGCGGTCGACACCAGGCGGATCGCCTCGGCCTCGGCGTTCGCGCGCGTGATGCGCGCCTGGGCCTCCCCCTCGGCGCGCAGGATGTCGCCCTGGCGCGTGCCCTCGGCCTGCAGGATCTGGCTCTGCTTGATGCCCTCGGACTCGAGGATCGAGGCGCGCTTGTCGCGCTCGGCCTTCATCTGGCGCGACATCGCCTCGGTGATGTCGACCGGCGGATCGATCTTCTGCACCTCGACGCGCGTCACCTTCACGCCCCAGATGTTGGTCGCCTCGTCGAGCACGGCGCGCAGGTTGGTGTTGATCATGTCGCGCGCGACCAGCGTCTCGTCGAGCGCCCGGTCGCCGATCAGATTGCGCAGGTTGGTCTGCGCCAGCGTGGTGCAGGCATAGGCGAAATTCTGGATCTCGAACTCCGCCTTTACCGGGTCGATCACCTTGTAGTAGACGACGGCGTCCACGATGACCGAGACGTTGTCCTTGGTGATCACCTTCTGGGGCTCGACGTTGATCACCTTCTCGCGCATGTCGACCGCGATCAGGTCCTCGATGAAGGGCATGAGGAACGTCAGCCCGGGGCCGACGGTCGCCCGGTACTTGCCGAGCCGCATGACCAAACCCTTCTCGTACTGCTTCACGATGCGTGCCGTGCGCGCCAGGGTGATCAGCCCGAACAGCGCGAAGATCGCCAGCAGCACCGTCAGGAACATGTTGGATTCGCCCACGTTTCACCTCACGTTGAGAGTCACGCCTTCGACCGAGATCACCGTCACCGTCGCCCCGGGCTCGCGGGCGGACTCCGCTTCGTCCGCCCCGGTCAGCCGCGCGCGCCACAATTCGTCCCCCAGCTTGACCATGCCCGGCGTGTGCGGCGCGATGCGCTCGGTCACGAGCGCGGTCTTGCCGAGCAGGGCGTCGATGTTCGTGGCCGTGTTCTGGCCCGAGAGCTTGGCGCGAATGCGCCGCCTCAGGAATGCGAGGTAGACGAAGGACAGCGCGCCCGCGGAGAAGAGGCCAACCTGGGGAGAACCGAAGAGCAGCCCGATCGCGCCTCCGGCAGCGAGCGATGCGCCCAGGAGCGCGAGGTCGAAGCCGGTCGCCGCGCCGAGGAGAACTTCGGCCACGAACGCCAGTGCTCCCACGATGAGGAGAATCCAGTTGATGGAGTTCGACACGTTCGCCTCCCGACGGCGAGGGAAGGAGATTCGCCGCGCGGGAGGGAAGGTAGCAGATTTAGCGGTAGCGCGCCTTGAGGGCTCCCCAGCTCGGTTGGCTCGCCGGCGTCGACGTGCAAGTGCCGCCGATGTGGGCGTTCAGGATCGCGAGATCGGCGGAATCGACGATCCCGTTCTTGTCGAAGTCCCCCGCCGGTCCGCTCGACCCCATCAGCAGGTTGAGCGCCGCCTGGTCCCCCGAGTCGACGTCCGAATCCGCGTCGAGGTCGGTCGTGCGCGGCCGCGCCTGGACGATCACGTCCAGCGCGGTGCCGACCGACACCCGCCCGCCCGAGATGCCGCCGGCCTTGATGTAGAACGTCACCGAGCCGGCGGAGTTCGTGGTGCCGAGCAGCCGGCCGTCGCGGTCCTGGTCCTGC
>JBKJOC010000113.1:0-3538 GCA_046595725.1 Candidatus Eiseniibacteriota bacterium | reverse complement strand
CCCTCCCACGCTCACGAAGCCCGGCGCACCGCGAGGCCCGCGGATGCGAGTTCACGCTTGATGTCCGCGACCGCCACCACCCGGTCGTGCAGAAGGCCGGCGAGCAGCGCGGCGTCGGCCTCGCCCTCGAGCAACACCTCGCGCACGTGCGCGACCGAGCCGGCGCCGCCCGATGCCACGACCGGGACATCCACCGCCCGGGCGACCGCGCGGGTCAGCGCCAGGTCGTATCCGGCTCGCCCTCCGTCTCTGTCGACGCTGGTGAGCAGGATCTCACCGGCCCCACGCCGCATGAGCGTACGAGCCCACGCCACGGCGTCGAGCCCGGTGTCCACGCGACCGCCGCGCGTCATCACGGTCCAGCCGGAGCCCGCCCACCGTGCGTCCACGCTGCCCACCACACATTGACTGCCAAATCGGCGAGCCGCCTCCTCGATCACGCCTGGACGCTCGACCGCGGCCGTGTTCAGGCTCACTTTGTCGGCGCCGGCGCGCAGGATGCTCGCCACGTCTTCCGCGCTCCGCACGCCCCCGCCCACCGTGAGCGGCACGAACAACCGCTCGGCCGTGCGCCGCACCACGTCGAGGAGAGTCGCGCGCTCCTCGTGGCTGGCGGAGATGTCGAGCAGGACGATCTCGTCGATTCCCTCGGCCTCATAGCGCGCGGCGAGTTCGACCGGGTCGCCGACGTCGCGCAGGTCGACGAAGCGCGTGCCCTTGACCGTGCGCCCTCCCGCCACATCGAGGCAGGCGATGATGCGGCGGCAGAGCATCAGTTGCCCGCCGGCATGTCGGTCGTCGTCACTGCGACCACGACCGCACCCTTGGTGCTGAACACTTGGTCCCCGCTGGAGAGCGCCTGGCGCAGGACGAGGCCGAGCCCCTTGAACGCGGCCTCGACCACGTGATGAGAGTCCGTGCCCCGCAGGACGTGCACGTGCAGCGTCGCGCGCGCCTCCGTGGCGAACGACCGCATCCAGTGGTCGTACATGCGTCCGGGGAGTGGGCCCTCATAAAACGCGCGGCCGCCGAAATCGAGCGCGACCTGGACGAGCGCGTCGTCCATCGGGATCACGCGATCGCCGTAGCGCATGCACGCTGCCGGGGCGACCTCGCGAAAGGCCTGACCAAGCGCGATCGCGGTGTCCTCGATCAGGTGGTGGCGCAGGTCGCCCGAGGCCTCGAGCTCGAGCGTGACGCCGGCGTAGCGCGCCAGCGTCTCGAGCATGTGGGTCAGGAATCGATCGTCCGTGACGATGCGCGAATCCCCCGGGGCCAGCGCAAGGCCGAGGCGAATCGTGGTCTCGCGGGTGGTGCGGCTGAGTTGGATCATGCGGAGTACTCCAGGGCGAGGCGCTCGGGATCGAGCCTGCCGGTGTAGAGGGCCATCCCGACCACGACGGCGGACACACCGAGGCGCTCGAGTGCGATCAGATCTTCGAATGTGGTGATGCCTCCGGCGGCCTGGACCGGGTGCCTGGTTAGCCGCGTCACGCGATCCATCAACCCGAGATCGGGCCCCGCGAGCGCGCCCTCCTTGTGCACGGCGGTGACCAGCACGCCTGCGAGCGAGAGCGGCTCAAGCGATGCGAGCACTTCCTCGAGCGGCTGCGCGATCGTGTCCGTCCATCCGCGGACGAGCACTTTCCCTCCTCGAACGTCCACCGCCACGATCAGGCGGTCGGGGAACGCGGCGGCGGTGGCAAGCAGCCACTCCGGATCGGATAGCGCGCGCGTGCCGAGGACGACGTGGCGCGCACCTGCCGCCAACCACCTTGCCACCCCTCCCTCGTCGCGCACGCCGCCGCCGACCTGCACGCTGGTGTGGTCGCGAGCGGCGCCCAGGATGCCCGCCACCACGACGTGGTTCTCGCCGCACCCGGTGGCGGCGTCGAGGTCGACGACGTGCAGCCGGCGAAACCCCAGCCCGGCCCACTGTTCGGCGACGGCAATGGGATCCGGCTGGCGCACCACTTCATGTTCGTAGCTTCCGCCCACCAGCTGCACGCAGGCGCCACCCCGCAGGTCGAGCGCCGGGATCGCGATCATGGCTCGACCCGCGTGCCCGCTTTAAAGGCCGTCGCCGGGGTCACGGAAGCGACCACCTCGGCGATCAGCATCAGCCCCGCCCGCGAACTTTTCTCGGGGTGGAACTGCACGCCGACCGTCCGCGCCGTGCGTACCACCGCAGGGAAGCGGTCAAGCTCGTGCTGACTCCAGGCGGCGACCGTGGTGGAATCCGCGGGCTCGCAGACGTAGCTGTTCGCGAAGTAGGCGATCGCGAGATTCGAGAGCGCGCCGGACGGTTCGCTCCAGGCAACCTCGTTCCAGCCCATCTGTGGAACCCGCGACGCGCCAAGGCGCCGCACACGCCCCGGGATCAGGCCCAGGCCCTGGCCCGCGCCCTCCTCGCTGGAGTCGAAGAGCAGCTGCATCCCGAGGCAGACCGCCAGGCAGGGCAGTCCCGTAACGAGCGCCGCGCGCATGGCGTCGCGCCCGGGGGCGAGGCGCTCGCATGCAGCCTCGAACGCTCCCACACCGGGCAGCACAAGCAGGTCGGTCGCGATCGCCCGGCACGGATCCGTCTCGATGGTCACTTCCGCCCCGCTCGCGGCCAGAGCCTTCGCGAGCGAGTGCAGGTTCCCGGCGCCGTAGTCGAAGATCGTCGCGTTCACGGGCGCTCCTCCCCGAGCGCCGCGAGCAGACGCTCCATCAGCGGCCACGGGCCGACCGTGATGCGCACTGCGTCGCCCACGCGCACGAGGTCCGGGAAGGCCCGCACCCGCACGCCACGAGCGGCGAGCCGGTCGGCAAGGGAGATTGCATCAGGCACGGGCACGAGCAGGAAGTTCGCGCGCGACGGCAGCGACGCCATGCCCAGGGCGCGCAACGCCGCGGCCAGCCGCTCGCGGATCGAGACCGCCTCCGCCGCATGGCGGCCCACCCACGCGCGGTCCTCGCCCAACGCGGCGAGCGCGGCCAGCTCGGCCACGCCGCCCACGCGGTAGGGGCCGCGCACGGCCGCAAGCCGCGCCACGATCTCAGGCGGGCCGATGCCGTACCCCACGCGCATGCCGGCCAGCCCGAATGCCTTGCTGAGCGTGCGGGCCACCAGCAAGCGCGGGTGCCGGGGCGGCGGCGGCGCGAGCCCGGCAGCCTCGAACTCGACGTACGCCTGGTCGAGGATGAGGATTCCCGGAGCGCGCGCGAGGACCTGCTCCAGCGCAGCATTCTCGATCGGTTCCCCGGTGGGGTTGTTCGGCGAGCACAGGTAGATCAACGCCGGCGCGCCCTCGACCAGCGCGTCAATGTCCAGGGCGCCGCCTTCGAGTGCGCGCACCGGGTGTGCGCGCAGCCGGTTGTGAAGCGCGAACTCGGCCACCATCGAGAACGTCGGTTCGGACCACGCGACCACGTCACCGGGCACAGCCAGCGCGCGGAACGCGATCTCGAGCACGTCGTCCGACCCGCAGCCGGTGACCACCTCGTCCGGTTGCGCGCCCGAGTAATCCGCCAGCGCGGCGCGCAACGCGTCGGA
>JBKJOC010000031.1:0-9599 GCA_046595725.1 Candidatus Eiseniibacteriota bacterium | reverse complement strand
GGGACGCCGCTCCATCCAGCGCGTCGCCTGGCTGAGGGGCACGAATCCCGACTGGGCGTAGAGGCCGTGCGCGTCGCGCGTGGCGAGCATCCAGCGCCTGAAGCCGTGGAGCCGCGGATCCTCGACGATGACTTCCATCAGCCACTTGGAGAGTCCCTTCCCGCGATGCTCCTCAAGCACGAAGACGTCGCCGACATAGCCGAACGTCGCGTAGTCGGTGATCACGCGCGCGAAGCCGACCAGCGCGCCCTCGTGGTAGACGCCGAACGGCAGCGAGTTCTGCACCGCCCGGCGCACCGTCGGCAGCGGGATTCCGGCAGCCCAGTAGGAAGACAGTTCGAGGTAGCGGTGGATGGTCTTGAGGTCGAGGCGGGCGCGCTCGGTCGAGATTTCGTAGGGTCCGCGAAGATGCGTCCGCGGCCGGGGTTCGGGAGACGGGTTCGGAGTCATGCAATGATTATGAAGTGCTTTGTGGTGTGAAGTCAATCCCGCCCAGGTTGGCGAACCCGGCCTCAGTTGACCTTTGCGGTCACCGCGCCCAGCAGGACCATCGGTCCGCTCGGCTGGGCCAGGCCGCCGGCCGGCTCGAGCGTGACGGCGAACGCGCCCACGTTTCCGCGATCGGGAACCTCGGGCAGGACGTGCTGGGCGGACCCCTTCGAGTCCACCGGGAACACGCCCTCGCTGCGCGGAATTGCGCCTTCGATCACCCACAATTGGTAGTCCTTGCCCGCGGGGGGGGCCGGCAGCCCGCTGGCGTAGAACACCGCCTTCTTCGCGTCGGGCGACCACAGGACACGGCCCTCGGAGCCGGGCGCGGCGGGCTGGCCGCCGAGCGCGATCACGCGCAGGCGGGGAGAGCCGACGACGTCCATCACGCGCGCGAGCTCCTGATTCTCGGCCTGCACACGCTCGAGATCCGCCTTCACATACTGGAGCTGCTGGCGCAGCTTGAGCGCATAGAAGCCGCTCGCGATCGAGATCAGGATGGCGGCGAAGGCCAGCGCGGGCGCCATGCTGCCGAAGAAGCCGCGATCGCGCGGGGCGGGAGCCGGGGTCGATTGCCCCGACTTGGCCGGCCAGGGGGACGGCACGTAGGTCGGGCGCACTCCCTCGCCGGGCCTGCCCAAACCCGCCTCCGGAACCGACGCGGCCACGGGCGGTCGGGCCGCGACGGGTCCGGCCTCCTCGCGGCGAGTGGCCGCGAGGTCGGCTTCGACCGCCAAAAGGACGCGATCGCGAAGGTTTTCGGGAGCCGGGACCATCGGCACCGCGTAGGCGAGCGCATCACTGACCGAATCCATCCGGCCGAGTTCGAGCTCGCACTCCTCGCAGCCCGCGGCGAGATGACCCTCGAAATGCTCGAGGTCTTCCCCCTCGAGGATTCCGAGCGCGTAGTCGGGCGCAAGTTCGATGAAGCGGTCCTGGTCCACCCTCACTCCTCCGGTTCCGCGATCAAGCCCGCGGCCGCGAAGTCTCCCAACAGATCCCTCATCCGCAACATGCCCTGGCGGATGCGTGCCTTGATGGTTCCCAACGGCGTCTCGAGTTTCTCGGCGATCTCGCTGTGGCTCAGGCCGCCGAAGTAGGCCAGCTCGAGCGCCGTGCGTTGCGCCTCGGGCAACCCCCCGAGCGCGCGGACCACCGCGGTGCGCAGTTCCCCGACGTACGCCGTCTCGTTCGGGTCGATCGAACGGGGCGGGACGTCCGCCAGGCGCTCGACCTCGTAGGCGTCGGTTTTCTTCTCCTTGGTGCGGCGGGCCCTGATCCGGTCGATTGCGCGATTGCGGACGAGGGAGACCAGCCAGCCCAGGAACGCCCCACGCCCGCCGTCGAACAGCTCGGCACGGCGCCAGAGGTGCAGGAACACGTCCTGCGCCAGGTCTTCGGCCTCGGCCGGATCCCGGAGCATCTTGAGGCCGAGGCCGTAGACCATGCTCGAATGGCGGTCATAGAGAGACCGCAACGCGTTGGCGTCGCGGGCGCGAACCCGGGCCATGAGCTGGGCATCGAAGGCGTTGGCCTCACTGGCCAACAGGCGGGCGGTAGGCAGCGTCAAGCCGTCCTCGGCTAGGGGAGCCTTGAGGGAGGATCTCCGAAGGTCGCATCGTGCGGCCCGCAGGCTCGCTAATCTAACGTCTGCTGCCCGGCTCCGCAAGCCGGTGGGTCAGGTTGTGTTCACCCTCTGGTACGCGCGCGCCCGGTCTCCGGATGGGTGGCGGCTCCTATGGTATGCTGCCGCGCCATTTGCCGGGGGCTCGCGCGCCTCCCCGGACTACGGGCTGGAGGGGTTCTTGAGTTCATCGAAGTCCGGCGAGCATGACCTTCGCCAGCTCGGGTGGTTGCTGGCCTGGGCGGTCGTGTTCTGCGACATCGGCACCAGCGTCTACTACGTTCCCGGGATCCTCTTCGGCGAAGTCGGCAACCTCGCGCCCGCGTTCGTCGCGCTGACCACGATCGGGTTCGTCCTCCTCGCCGCCAAGTATGTCGAAGTCTCCTGGCGGAATCCCGAGGGCGGTGGCGTCGTCACGGTTGCCAGCAAGGCGTTCAGCCCGTTCATGGGCGCGATCGGCGGCATGCTGATCATCGTCGACTATTTCCTCACGTCGGCGATCTCCTCGGTCAGCGCCTTCCAGTACATCGGCTCGGTGGTGCCGTTCTTCCAGAACCATATCGAACTCTCCGCCGGCCTGGGCCTCGTCCTGCTCGGCGCGATCAATATCGTCGGGATCAGAGAGAGCGCAATCTTCGCGCTCTACATGGCGATCGCATCGTTGATCGTGAACGTGGTGGTGATCTTCATTGTCGCAACGCACATGACGGCCGATCAGTGGGCGCTTGCCGGGCAACAGCTCACGGCGGTGCGCGGCCTGCCGGTCCACAAGGCCCTCGCCGGGTTCGCCGGCGCATGGCTCGCGTTCTCCGGGCTCGAGAGCATCAGCCAGCTCTCCCCCGCCATGCGCCTGCCCATCCGTCGCACTGCCGGGTACGCCATGCTCCTGGTCGTGATCACGGTGGGCGTGACGGCCCCGCTGCTCACCGTGATGGCGATCTCGGGACTCTCGGAGTCGGTCAAGCAGACCCACAGCGACGCGTTCGTGTCGGAGCTGGGACGCCAGTTCGGCGGCCCCGGGCTTGCCTGGGCGGTCGTGCTGTCGGCGTCGGCCCTGCTCCTGTTCGCGGCCAACACGGCCCTCATCGGCGGCTATCACGTGTTCCTGGCGCTCGCCCGCAACGACTACCTGCCCAAGTTCCTGGCCCGCCGCAACCGCACGTTCGGCACTCCTCACATCGGGATCATCTTCTTTACGGCGGTGACGTTCCTGATCGTGCACCTTACGCGCGGCCACCTCGAAACGCTTGGCCACCTTTATTCCTTCGGCCTCCTGGGCGCCTTCACCTTCACCTCGCTCGGGCTCGACGTCATTCGGTGGCGCGAGCGCGATCGCGGTTTCAAATTCTGGATCGGGGTGCTCACCACGGCGATGGTCACGCTGGCGTGGGTGGTCAATATCATCAACAAGCGCGAAGCCACCCTTTTCGGGGGCGGCGTGGTGGCCTTCGGCGTCCTGGTCGCGGTCGCGATCCGCCGCGACTGGGCGGTCCGCGGCTTGAACCAGCTGCCGTGGGTGGCGAGCGAGGCCGCACGGCAGCGCATGCGCGCCGAGGACACCGTCGAGCGCGGGAGCCGGGAGATCGTCTCGATCGAGACCGCCATTGAAGCCGCGGCGATCGAGCCTTCGCGCACGCTGGTCGCGTTGCGCGACAGCAATCCGCGACTGATCTCCGAGGCCATCCTCAGGGCGCGCGGCAACGGGGACACGGCCGTGTTCGTCCTCGGGGTCACGGAGTGGCCGGGCCTGTTCTCGGGTGAACAGCTGGAGCCCGAGGACGAGCTGCTGGCGGCCTTTGACGACGCGGCCGCCCTCATCCGGGCGGCGGGCCTGACGCCGATCCCGATCTGGCGCCTGTCGCACAACGCCGCGCTCTCGATCGCGGACGCGGCGCGTCGGCTGCGGGTCAACGCGGTGATGGTGGGCGTGAGCCAGCGCTCGCAGGTCATCCACATGCTGCGCGGCTCGGTGCTCAAGGGCCTCCATCGCCTGCTGCCGGGCGAGGAAATCCTGATCCACACCGTCGGGTGATCGTGCCGCCCCGGGCCCTGCCGGACGGCGAAGCGCTCACGAGCCTGCGCGACCCTCAGGGGATTCCGTTCGGAGTGGACCGCGCAGCTGCGCGTTGAACGCCTCGGACTCGCCGCGCGCGACACTCAGCGTCCGCCAGTCCGGGCCGCGCGCGAGGCGCGCAAGCAGCACGATCTGGCCCACGTGATAGCCATAGTGAGTGAGCTGGCGGTCGATCGCCTTGAGCACGGTGTGCGGCTCGCCGCGGATCGTGACGGTGCGCAGCAGGTCGTCCTCCGTCAGTGGCGAGAGCGCGCGCTCGAGCGCCTCCCAGCCTACCTCCCACGCGGCCATGAGCGCGGCCCGCGAATCGCCCTCCCCGAGTTCGAACTCGCCGTCGCGCCGGCGGTCTGCCTTCTCCCCGTCCGAAGTCAGGAAGTCCGTCCAGCGCGAGCGCGCGTTACCGGCCACGTGCTTGACCACGAGTGCGATGCTGTTGGTCTCCCCCGCGGGTTCGGGCAGGGCAAAGAACACCTCGTCGTCGACCTGCGCGAGCGCGCCCTCGGCGAGCGCCTTGAGCTTCGCGAACTGCTCCCGCGCCTCGCCTAAAACGTGCGCGCCAAGGCTCATCGACCGATCGCCTTGCGCGTGCGCCTGGCCTGGTCGAGGTGGCGCTCCTGGTGGCCCGCGATCGCGAGGAACCACCCCCCGAGTGCGATCTTGATGCGGTCGTCGACCGCCGACGGAACCTTGATCCTGGGGAGGTCGAGCCCCTGGGCGGAGCGCGCAGACGCGATCAGCCGGTTCTGCAGGGCGATGAACTCCGCCGCGAGGACCGCGATGGGCCGGCCCGGGCCGGGATCGAATACCGGCCGGTGCGCCACCTTGAAACGCGGCGCCGCGCCCTCCTTGCCGCGCGAGACCGCGAAGACGAACAAGCGGTCAAACCAGCCGAACCGCGCCGGCCGCTGGTCGCGCGCCGTGCGCGTCAGCTCGCGCGCGCGCGCGATCGCCTCCTCGAGGCGCGCCACCATGATCGAGCCGGCGACCACGAGGTGATCCACGCACTGGGAAACGGACCACGCCCCCTTCCTTGGCGACCTTTGCGCATCCGGATCGTCGAGATGGGCGAAAAGGTCGTTGAGCCGGATGAGCGCGCCCTCGTAGCGCCGGATCGACTCGGCAAGCGTCGGGTCGAGGCTCGTCGCCGTCACGCCCACTGCGCGCTCACTTCGGGCCGGTCGGACAGGGAACGCGCCGATACGGGAAATCGTTCCGGTGGAGCTTGCCGGCCCGCACGCCCTCGACCCACGCCGACAGGTTGCCGTCGGGAAGCAGGCGGTATCCGATGCGCTGCGGAAAGTCGTGCTCCTTGTTCTCGAACACGACCAGCGAGTCGGTCAGCTCGATCGAGGTGAACGAGTCGGTCGCCTGACCGGACGGCGACGCCGTGAAGGCCAGCCGGTCACCGCGCTGCTCGATCCTGGTCTGCTCGTACTCGGACAGGGTGTCGCCCGCGGCGTTGGTGGTGCGGCCCATGCCGAGCATCAGGCCGGCTCCCGGGGCCATCCACTGCTCCTCGACGACGCGGCGGGGGGTCGTGCGCTTCCAGCAGCCACCGAGCCACTGCAGGGCTTCGATCCTCGCGGGCGCCATGATGAACGAAGCCGCCGCCTCCTTCCAGGTGCCGGCCGCCGCTTCCCGCCCCAGCAACATCGAGCCAAAGAGGACCACGCCCGCGAGGGCTCTCATGAATGTCCCTTCGGCGCCGTCATGCCCGCCCGCACCGGAAACGGCAGCGTGTTGCCCGCCGGCGGCAGCGGGCAGATCCACACGCTGTCGTAGGCGCAGTAGGGGTTGTAGGCCTTGTTGAAGTCGAGGATGAAACGATGGACGTCGAGCGAATCGAGGTGGACGTAGCGTCCACCGCCGTAGGTCTCCTCGCCGTTGGTCTGGTCGTGGAACGCGATGAAGAACTGGTCCGGATGGTCGACCGGGCGATAGACCTTGAGGGTGACCGTGTCCGCGCCCGAGGCGACCGCGAACCTGCCGTATTCGAGGTAAGCCTGGGTCTTGCCGCGCGTCGCGGGCAGCTCGATGAACTTCTGCGCCGGGCCGAGGCGCTGCAGGTCGCCGACCAGCCGCCACTCGGGCGCGTAGCCGAAAAATCCGGGGACCCCGGCGCCCTCGCGCTGCGCCTCGGGGAGCGGCGATTCCCCGCCCTCGAACGTCGTGCGCCACTGCTCCTTGTGGTTTTCGAACTGCGAGCGCCACATCGAGACGGTCGCGCCGTTCCCCGTCTCCGGAACCGCGGCCGCGACGGGCTTCGTCAGGTCGTCGGCCGGCTTCGCGCAGCCCGCGACGAACAGGGCGAGGGCCAACGTCAGCGCGCGCCGCGCGGCCGTCATTTCGACTCCAGCTTGTTCATGAACGCCTTGAGGAAGTCGATCGGCACCGGAAAGATCGTGGTCGAGTTGTTCTCGGTCGCGATTTCGGCCAGCGTCTGCAGGTAGCGCAACTGGAGCGCGGCCGGTTCGGTCGAGAGGATCTTCGCCGCCTCGGCGAGGCGCTGCGAGGCCTGGAACTCGCCCTCGGCGTTGATCACCTTGGCGCGGCGCTCGCGCTCGGCCTCGGCCTGGCGGGCGATCGCGCGCTGCATCTCCTGCGGCAGGTCGACCTGCTTGATCTCGACCACGCCGACCTTCACGCCCCAGGGCTCGGTTTGGGTGTCGATGATCTTCTGCAGGTCCTTGTTGAGCTTCTCACGCTCCGACAGAATCTCGTCGAGGTCGGCCTGCCCGCAGATCGATCGCAGCGTGGTCTGGGCGATCTGGCTCGTGGCATAGAGATAGTTCGCGACCTCCACCACCGCCTTGGCGGAGTCGAGCACGCGGAAGAACACCACCGCGTTGACCTTGACCGACACATTGTCGCGCGTGATCACGTCCTGCGGCGGGACATCGAGGGTCTCGGTGCGGAGCGAGACCCGCACCATCTTGTCGACCACGGGAATCAGGAGGACGAGGCCCGGACCCTTGACTCCGATCAAGCGCCCGAGACGGAAAACGACTGCGCGCTCGTACTCGCGCAGCACCTTGACGGAACTGGCGAACAGAAGCAGCACCACGAAAACGAGGGGGATGAATCCACCGAGCCATTCCATCGTTGCGCGTCCTTTGCTATGGCGCCGCGACGGGGGTCACACGTGCGGTGAGCCCCTCGAGACGCACGACTTCGACGGTGTCGTCGGGTTCGATCGCGTGCGCGCCTTCGGCCGGCAACGCCTCCCAGATCTCGCCGCGCACGAAGATCTGGCCGGGGTGGTGCGGGACGACGCGCGACAGCGCGACTCCCTTCATGCCGAGCAGGCCCTCGGGCCCGCTGACGGGTCGAGCGCCTTGTGCGCGCAAGCCGGCAAGCAGTCCGACCACGCCGAGCACGGCGAGAAGTGTGACGATCGAGACGAGAGTTGCAGCGGAGGGATCGAGGTCCATGGGAGTCCCGTTGCCAGCATAGCGCAGCCATGGGCCCCATGCTACGATGCGCCCCATGAGCCGCACGAGCGATCCCCCCGCTCCCGACCGCTCCGCGCGCCGATCCTCCGAGGGACGAGCGACCCGCGAGGTGCTGGAGCGCCAGAACTTCGAGCTCACCGCCCTGCTCGAGATCGCCCGCGGACTCCTGTCCGCCGGCGACCCCGGCCAGGCCGTGGGGCAGTTCCTCCTCTCCTGCGTCGCGGGGGTGGGCGCGTCGAGCGCCGCCGGCCTGCGCTGGGAACCGCAGCGCGGTCGCATGCGGCTGTGGCGCCACTACGGCTACCAGGACGCGGTTGTCACCGACATCCGCCCCGTCCTCGATCCCGAAGATCTCGGATACCTTGAGAGCGCCGAGGCGCGCAGCGGCGTCTCGCTCAAGCCCGCACCCAGAAGCGACCGTTGCCGCGATTTCGTGCGGCGCAACGGCGACTGGCTGGCCCGCCTCGACGCGCAGGCAATCGTCCCGCTGGTCGGGCGCGGCGGATTCTATGGTCTGGCGGTTTGGGGACCGCGCCTGCTCGGCGGCAACTACGACGACGACGAACTCGACCTGCTCGCGACCGCGGCGCAGATGTGCACCCACGCGCTCGAGAACCTGATGTTCCACCAGGCCCGCGGCGCCGTCGATGCGGCCGAATCCCCCGACGGACCGGTCGATCCGCAGGAAGCGCCGGGCGCGCTCGAACCCGATGCCGGAGCGTCGGCGCACCTGGGACGGCTCACGCTGCCCGAGCTCAGGCGACGCTTCCCGATCATGCAAGAGATCATCGGGCAGGCGGGCCCGTTCGAGCGCGCGTTCCGAGAAGTCGCGTCCGTCGCCCCGGCGCGCTGCCCGGTGTTGATCCTGGGCGAGACCGGAACCGGCAAGGAGCTGGCGGCGCGCGCGATCCACGCGCTTTCGCCGCGCGCCGACCGCCCGTTCGAGACGGTGGACTGCGGCGCGATTCCGCGCGAACTGATCGAGAGCGAGCTGTTCGGGCACGTCCGCGGAGCGTTCACGGGCGCGACGCGCGACCGCCGCGGCGCGTTCGAGCTGGCGAACGGCGGCACGCTATTCCTCGACGAGATCGGTGAACTGTCCTCGGGCGCGCAGACGCGCCTGTTGCGCGTGCTGCAGGAGGGCCGCTTCCGGCGCGTCGGTGACGAGCGCGCGATCCAGGTCGACGTGCGCGTCGTGGCCGCGACCAACCGCGACCTGCTCACCGAGGTCAAGGCGGCACGTTTCAGGCCCGACCTCTACTACCGCCTGGGCGTGTTCTGCATCCGGCTGCCGGCGCTGCGCGATCGCAAGGAGGACATCCCGCTGCTGGTCTCGCACGTGCTCGATCGCATGGCCGACGAGATCGGCGGTCCGGCGCCGCGGCTCTCGGCCTCGTTGCTGCGCCGGCTCGAGGAATACGACTTTCCCGGAAACATCCGCGAGCTGCGCAACGTCCTGACCGCGCTCATCCTGCGCACGCAGGGCGCCGCGCCGACCTTGCGCGACCTCGACACGCTGCTGGCCCACGAGGAGCAGGACTTCGCCGCGCTCGAGAGCGACGACGGGGACCGCGCCTCCTCGGAGCCGCAGGCCGAGCCGCGCTCGGCGACGCGCTCCTACCAGGACGAGGCGACAGCGCGCCCGCTCAAGCGCGACGTCGAAACCACGGGGGCCTGGGTGCTCGACCAGCTCCGCCGCTGCGACTTCAACCTGAGCCAGGCCGAGCGCAGCCTGGCGCGCCTGCGCCGCTCGCCGGCCGGCCGCGCCGCGGCGCCCGTCGCCGACCGCTCGAGCCTGACCTACTACTTCCAGGGCGAATGCTTCAAGGCGTTCGCCGCGCAGGGCTTCGACTTGAAGCGTGCCGCGCGCGCGATCGCGGTGCTGCCCGATCTCGAGGACCGGGCGCGCTCGCGCCTCGCGGGCTACCTCGAGTTCGTGAGCGAGGTGACCCGCGACGCG
>JBKJOC010000458.1:0-9036 GCA_046595725.1 Candidatus Eiseniibacteriota bacterium | reverse complement strand
TGGAAGTCCTCCGCGCGCATCGACGTCGAAACATCCAGCGCGAGCACGATGTCGACACCGCGCCCGGAGAGCTCGTTCTCCCTCAGCCCCTTCTGCGGGCGAGCCAGCGCGACCGTGACCAGCAGGATCGCCAGCGCATAGAGTGCGCCCAGCACGAGTCGCGTCCGGTCGCGCGCGCGCGCCGGCAGCCAGCCCACGGTCGAGAACCCGAGCGCCGCCGGCGCGTCCGCGCCGCCCTTCCGCCTCAGAAACCAGAGCCCGGCCAACGCCGGCAGCAACAACAGGAAAAACGGAGCGAACCACCTCATCGCGCCGCCTCGGGGGACGCCGCGGGCCGGGCCCAGCGCTCGATCAGGGTCGCCGCGAATCCCTCTGCTTCGTGCGCCCGGGTGGCGTCGTACGGCCGGCGCGCGAACTTGGTCAAGTCGCAGGCGTCGAGGATGGCCTTGAGCTGGGTCACGTCCTCGGACGCGATGTCGCCGCGCCCGAGCAGGTGGCGCACGAGCTCGCTCGACGTGTAGCCCGGAGGGGGCGACTCGAAGCGGCGCTCGACGAAGCGCCGCAGGATATCCGCCAACTCGGTGCCGTGCTCGAGCGTGCCGCCCTGCTCGGGCAGGCGCCGCGCGACCAGGGCGGAGAGCCGGCGTCTTGCCTCGGCCTCGGGCGACTCGAAAATCTCGGGACCGGCGACCGCGACCGGACGGCGGCGGCGCGCCACGAGCCAGCGGCGAACGAGCCAGGTCACAAGCGCAAGGACCACCAGCGCGAGCCCGATCCAGGGCCACGGCACGTGCGCCCACCACGGAGCGGGCACGAGGGGCTTCATGTCGCGCAGCGGAGGCTCGGCGCCGTCGAACGGCACGGTCGCGCCCACGATGAAGGTCGCGGTCGGAAAGCGCCCCTCCCTCGTCGACTCCCCGGGCACCCGGAAACGGAATGGCGCGCCGGGCACGGCGACGGGACCGAGGGCGAATGACTGCAACTCCGCGGTCAGGCGGTGCTCGCGCAACCCGCCCTGAGTCGCGGGCAGGGTCGAGGTCTCCCAGCGCCGCCAGTGCGCGGTGGAATCATCCGCCGGCCGCGCGGGAAAGTTGACGATCGCGCCATTCGGCAGCCACGCGCGCCAGCGCAGCGAGACTGTCTGCCCGACCAGCACCGTGTCCGGGCGCACCTCGGTCGAGACTCGCACCGGCACGCGCGCCGAGGCCAACGGGCACGCCACCGCCAGGAGCAGTGCGCACAGCAGGAAGCTGCGGCGGATCAGCGCCGCCTCCGCCTGCGCTCGTTGAAGAATCGCAGGAGCGGCGGCAGGTACGATGCCGTGGTCGAAAGTGGCACCGCGTCCGTGCGCGCGGCGGCGAGCCCGCGCTGGACGCGGGTGCGGCTGTCGGCGCGGGCGGCGCGGTAACTCTCCCTGAGCTTCGCATTGCCGGTGTCGACCCAGCGCCTCTTTCCGGTCTCGAGGTCCTCCAGCACGACGCGGCCGATCGAGGGCAGCGTCCCCTCGCGCGGATCCTCGATCCAGAGCGCCACCAGGTCGTGGCGCCGGCTCGTGATGCGGAAGATCTTGCTGTCGATCGGGGTCAGGAAGTCGGAGACGAGGAAGACCACGGCCTTTCTGTGCAGCACGCGGTTCATGAATTCGAGGCCGGACGCCCAGTTCGTGCCCCGGCCCTCGATGCCGTGGGTCAGGAGCTCGCGCACGATGCGCAGCACCTGGGTGCGGCCCTTGCGCGGCGGGACGTAGAGCTCGAGTCGGTCGGAGAACAGCACCAGCCCGATCTTGTCCGCATTCTTGAGCGCGGAGAACGCAAGCAGGGCCGCAATCTCGGCGGCGAGCTCGCGCTTGGAGATGCTCCCGGAGCCGAACTCGAGCGAGCCCGAGACGTCAACCGCCAGCATGACGGTGAGCTCTCTCTCCTCGGTGAAGCGCTTGACGAAGGGAGCGCCCATCCGGGCAGTGACGTTCCAGTCGATGTCGCGCACCTCGTCGCCGGGGAGGTACGGCCGGACCTCGGCGAATTCCATGCCGCGGCCCTTGAACACCGATTCGGACTGGCCGGCGAAGACTTCCTCGACCAGCCGCCGGGTGCGGATCTCGATGCGCCGCACGCGGCGCAGGATGTCGCGGGTTTCCATCGCGGCCGCTTACGGCACGCGCACTTTTTCGAGGACCTTGCGGGCGATCTCCTCGCCCGGCATCTCCTCGGCTTCGGCTTCGTAGGTGACGTGGATGCGATGGCGCAGCACGTCGAGCGCGATCGCCTTGACGTCATCCGGCGTGACGTAGGCGCGCCCGTCGAGCAGCGCGTGCGCGCGCGCGGCCTGGGCGAGGAAGATGGTGGCGCGCGGGGAGGCGCCGTACGCGATGAAGTGCTTCAGCGGGAGGCCGAAGCGTTCGGGATCGCGCGTCGCCTGCACGAGGTCGAGCACGTAGTCCTGGATCTTCTCGTCGACGTAGACCTCGTCCATCGCGGCGCGCGCCGAGAGCACGTCCTCGCGCGTCGCCACGGGAGTCGTCTGCGGCAGGTCCGAAAGCCCGGCGCGCTTCAGGATTTCCTTCTCCTCCTCGCGCGTCGGATAGTCGACCTTGAGCTTGAGCATGAAGCGGTCGCTCTGCGCCTCCGGCAGGGGGTAGGTTCCCTCCTGCTCGATCGGGTTCTGGGTCGCGAGCACGAGGAAGGGGGGCTCGAGCGGGTGGGTCTCCTCGCCGATCGTGACCTGGCGCTCCTGCATCGCCTCGAGCAGCGCGGACTGGACCTTGGCCGGCGCGCGATTGATCTCGTCGGCCAGCACCAGGTTCGAGAACACGGGGCCGCGCTTGGCGGTGAAGCTGTGATCCCGGGGGTCGTAGACCAGCGTGCCGGTCAGGTCGGCGGGCAGGAGGTCGGGAGTGAACTGGATCCGGCGGAACTTGAGGCCCAGCGCGCCGGCGAGGCTCTTGACCGCCAGCGTCTTCGCCAGGCCGGGCACGCCCTCGAGCAGGATGTGGCCGTCCCCCACCAGGCCGATCAGCAGGCGCGACACCATGTACTCCTGCCCCACGATGACGCGACCCACCTCGGCACGGATCGCCGCCATGCGCTCGCCGGCGCGGGTGACGCGCTCGGTGGCCCTGCCTGCCTCGACGCTCATGTGTCCTCCCTGGAATTCCCATCCCGGCCCAAATCGCCGGCGGCCCCAGTAGAACAGAAAGCGCCCGCCCCGGGCAACCGCCAGGGCTTCACTCGCGCAGTTGGCGCTTCAGCCACGCGAGGGACTCGGGCCCTTCGAGCACGAGCCCGGCCAGGATGGCGAACACGATCACCCCGAGAAGCCCGCTGACGGCGCGCTGGAAATCCGGGTGCGCCTCCATGGCGCGACGCCGCGCGCGATGCGCCGCGCCCAGGTCGAGCGCAAGACCCAGCGGCAGGAGCAGGAGCCCGCGCATGCCGGCGTGGAACCAGTGGAGGGGATTGGGAAGGCGATGCGCGAACCACTTCATCTCGGACTGGAGCATCGCCTGGTGGGCGCGCATGCGCTCATACACGACAGCCGAGGAAGGCGCGGATCCGCTTTCACCCACATAAGGCGGCAGGATGCCCGGGGGCGCCGCCGCCACGGTTTGCGCCCAGCGCGCGGGGTCGCCTTCGGGCCCGCGCAGGTCGTGGGGCAGGATGCGGCCGAAGCCGACGAGGGCCTGCCAGTCCTCCTCCGTGCCCTGGCGCGCGCGTGTCAGGCGCAGCAGGCCGAAGAGCGCGGTTCCGATCAGGACGAAGAACAGGAGGAGCAGGAAGGGCGGCGGCACGCGGCCTCGCGGGAATGCTACGAGCGGGCGAGAATTTCTTCGACGCCCTGGTGAAGCGGGAAGTCGCGGGTGAAACGCTCGACGTCGGACTTGACGCCGGCGAGGCGGGTCTCGTCGCCCGGGGCCGCGAGCGCGCGCGCGATGAAGTCGGCGATCACGTCCATGTCGCCTTCCTTCATCCCGCGGGTCGTGACCGCCGGCGTCCCGATGCGGATGCCGCTGGTGACGAACGGCTTCTCGGGGTCGAACGGGATCGCGTTCTTGTTGACCGTGATGTGGGCGCGCTCGAGCGCGGCCTCGGCGACCTTGCCGGTGAGCTGCTTGGTGCGCAGGTCGACCAGCATGAGGTGATTGTCGGTGCCGCCCGAGACCAGTGCGAACCCGCGCGCCGTGAGCCCGGTCGCAAGCGCGCGGGCATTCGCCACCACCTGCTCCTGGTAGCGCTTGAACCCCGGCGTGAGGGCCTCGCCCAGGCACACCGCCTTGGCGGCGATGATGTGCATGAGCGGCCCGCCCTGCATGCCGGGGAACACGCTCTTGTCGATCGCGGGGCCGACCTCGGCGCGCGACAGGATCATGCCGCCGCGCGGTCCGCGCAGCGTCTTGTGTGTCGTGGTGGTCACGATGTCGGCGTGCGGCACGGGCGAGGGATGGAGACCCGCGGCGACCAGGCCCGCGATGTGCGCCATGTCGACGACCAACGTCGCGCCGACTCGCCTGGCCGCGGCGCCGAAGCGCGCGAAGTCGATCGTGCGCGGGTAAGCCGAGGCGCCGGCGACGATCAGCCTGGGCTTGTGCTCGTCGGCGAGGCGGTCCATGGCGTCGTAGTCGAGCAACTGGTCGGACTCGCGCACGCCGTACTGGACGACCTTGAAGAAGCGGCCCGAGAACGAGACCGGGTGGCCATGGGTCAGGTGACCGCCGTGCGCAAGGTTCATGCCCAGCAGCGTCGCGCCGGGGTCGGCGACGGCGAAGTACGCCGCCATGTTCGCCTGTGCGCCGGAGTGCGGCTGGACGTTGACGTGCCCCGAGCCGAAGAGCGCCAGCGCGCGCTCCTTCGCCAGCGTCTCGACGACGTCGACGAACTCGCAGCCGCCGTAATAGCGCTTGCCGGGATAGCCCTCGGCGTACTTGTTGTTGAGGACGGTTCCCATGGCCGCGATCACGGCCGGCGAGGCGAAGTTCTCGGAGGCGATCAGCTCGAGCGTGCCGCGCTGGCGCCGCTCCTCGGCCAGGATCGCGTCATGGACCTTCGGGTCGTGCGTCCGGACGGCGTCGAGCGAATCCGCCATCACGCCTTGGCGGGCTGCGTGGCGGCTGCTCCCGCGGCGCGCACCGGCGTGAACCAGCCTCGCGTGTCGGGCGACTTGCCGTGGACGACCTCGAAGAAAGCCTTCTGGATCGCGTGCGTCACCGGCCCGCGCTGGCCGTCGCCGACCGACACGCGATCGACCGAGGTGATGGGCGTGATCTCGACCGCGGTGCCGGAGAAGAATGCCTCGTCGGCGCAGTAGAGCAGCTCGCGCGGCATGAACTCCTCGCGCACGTGCAGGCCCTGCTCCTTCGCCAGCGTGAGCACGGTCTCGCGCGTGATCCCGCCCAGGATCGAGGCCGCGAGCGGTGAGGTGTAGAGCTCGCCCTTCCAGACGATGAACAGGTTTTCGCCCGAGCCCTCGGAGAGCCAGCCGTGGGCGTCGAGCGCGATGCCCTCGGCGTAGCCGTTGGTGATGGCCTCGGTCTTGATCAGTTGCGAGTTCATGTAGTGTCCGCCCGCCTTGGCCATCGACGGGAAGGTGTCAGGCGCGGCGCGGCGCCACGAACTGACGCAGACCGCCACGCCCTTCTCCTGCGATTCCGGCCCCAGGTACATGCCCCATGGGTAGGCGGCGACCGCGATGTCGACCGGGTTGCCGATCGGGTTCACGCCGAGGTTTTCGTAGCCGCGATAGATGATCGGGCGGATGTAGGCCGCGCGCAGTTTGTTCTTGGCCACCAGTTCGACGCACACGCGCGAAATCTGCTCGGCCGAGAAGCGGCATTCCATGCGATAGATCTTCGCCGAGTCGACGAGGCGGCGGACGTGCTCCTCGAGTCGGAAGATGCCCGGGCCCTCGGGACGGTCGTAGCAGCGGATGCCCTCGAAGACCGACGAGCCGTAGTGGAGAACGTGGGACAGCACGTGGATCTTCGCGTCTTCCCACGCCGTCCACTGCCCGTTCATCCAGATGAATTCGGATCGCTGCAGGGCCATGCGGGGCTCCCTTCGAGAGCGGTTCCTGGCTACGAGGGCTTGCGGGCGCCGACTTCGCGTTCGCGCAGTTCGGCTTTGATGTACGGCACGACGCGTTCGAGGTGTCCCTCGATGCTCTCAAGGCACGCTTCGTAGACCTCGGCCGGTTCGCCGAACGGGTCGGGAATCGCCTCCCCCGTCGGCTTCGGCTGCGCGAAGTCTGCGAGCGCGAAGATCCCGGTCCCACCCTCCGGATCGAGGGCCCGGACCCGCGCCTGATCAGCCGGATTCATGAGCAGGACCAGGTCCTGTTCCCCCAGCGTGGCGGCGGACAGGCGCCGGCTCTGGTGTCCCTCGAGGTCAAGCCCCTTGCGGCGCGCCACCATCCGCGCGGTGTCGGACGCAGGTGCGCCGTCCCAGGCGGAAACTCCCGCAGAGCGGATTTCGACCCGTTCGGCAAAGTCCCCCAGCATGCGCTTGAGGGCGACTTCGGCAAGGGGGCTCCGGCAGGTGTTCCCGGTGCAGACGAAGAGCACGCGAAAGATGGGCTCCGGGCCGGACATGCAGAAAAGATAGGGGCCCGCGCGGGGAGTGTCAAGACGCCGTCCGGCAAGCCCTTGGACTAGCGCCGGGACGTGTATTCGCTGACGTCGATCGCCCCGGCACGCACCAGTTCGACGCGTCCCCCCGAGACGTCGACCACCGTCGATGCCAGGGTCTCGGGCGCCCGGCCACCGTCCAGGATCACGTCCAGCTGGTTGCCGAAGACGCGCACGATCTCCGCCGCGTCGACGCATGGCGGCTGCCCGGAAAGGTTCGCCGAGGAGGAGACCAGCGGCCCCCCCACCGCCTCGAGCAGCGCGAGGCACAGCGGGTGCTTCGGCACGCGCAGTGCAATGGTCTCCCGCTCGCCGCGCACGCGCATGGGCACGAGCGGCGAGGCCTTGAAGATGATCGACAGCGGGCCCGGCCAGAATCGCCGCATCAGCGCTTCGGCGACCTCGGGCACCGCCTCGACCAGGGGGTAGACGGCGTCGTTCTCGGGGATGAGCGCGATCACCGAAAGGTGCCCCGGTCGCTTCTTCAGGCGATAGATGAACTCGACCGCCAGCGGATCCATGAGCGAGCAGGAAAATCCATACACGGTGTCGGTCGGGAACGCGACCACGCCGCCGCGCAACAGCGCCTCGGCTGCCTCCCGCACCGGTGCCAGGGCGGGCGCGAGCGGATCGATCGGGAGGATGTCCATCACGATCCCCGCTGAACCGGTTGCGGCGCCCCGGCGATGTCGCTGCGGGCCTGCCCGCCCGCAAGCGCGAGCCGCCCGAGCGCTTCGTACGCGGCCTGGCGCGCCTCGGCGATGCTGGGCCGGCGCGCCACGACGGTGAGGACACGTCCACCCAGGGCGAGGATTCGTCCATCCTCGACGCGCGTACCGGCGTGGAAGCACCAGGTCGCCGCGCTGTCTTCCTCCGCGGCCGATGGCCAGCGCGCCAGGCCCTCGATCTCCCCGCCCGCGCGCGGCGCATCCGGATAACCGGAGGCGGCGAGCACGACGCCAACGCACGCCTCCCGGCTGAACGAGAGCGGCGCCGCGAGTTGCCCGCGAGCGCATTCAAGGAGCCGCGCGCCGAGATCGCCCCTGACCAGCGGCAAGAGCACCTGCGTCTCGGGGTCGCCGAAGCGGGCGTTGTACTCGAGCACGCGCGCCTCGTTGCCGTCGAGCATCACGCCGACGTAGAGGAGCCCGCGAAACGGCGCGCCCTCGGCGGCCATGCCGGCGATCGTCGGCAGCGCGACCTCGTTCTCGATTCGCGAGCACATCGAATCACTGAGACCGAAGGGAGCGAACGCGCCCATGCCTCCCGTGTTGGGACCCTGGTCGCCGTCGAAGATGCGCTTGAAGTCGTGCGCGGGCGGAAAGCGCGTCACCCGGGTCCCGTCGCTCAGGAAGAACAGCGAAGCCTCCTCGCCCGGGAGGAAAGGCTCGATCACCAGGCGGGCGCCGGCCTCGCCCAGTCGCCGGTCCAGCAGGCAGGCTTCGGCGAAGGCGCGCGCCTCGGCCTCACCCCGCGCGATCACAACGCCCTTGCCGGCGGCGAGCCCGTCCGCCTTGAGCACCGCCGGCCATCCAAACTCGCGCGCGGCGTCGAGCGTACCGGACACGGTGGTCTCGACCCGGAAGGGAGCGCTCGCGATCCGGTGTCGCCCCATGAACTCCTTGGCGAAGACTTTGCTGCTCTCGAGGCGCGCCGCCGCGCGCGTGGGACCGAACGCGGGGATGCCCGCCGCTTCGAGCGCGTCGACCAGGCCGGCGGCGAGCGGAGCTTCGGGCCCGACCACCACGAGGTCGACCGCATGCGCGCGTGCGAGCGCGACCTGCGCCGCGAGATCGTCGACCGCGACGTCATGGCAGCGGGCGACCCGTGCGATCCCGGGATTGCCCGGCGCCGCGTGGATCTCGTGCTGGGAGGAGGCGAAGCGCCACGCGAGCGCGTGCTCACGCGCGCCGGACCCGATCAGGAGGATGCGCATGCGGTGGAGTCTAGGGCCGCGCGAGCCGGCTCACAAGTCCGCTGGACCTTTGGCGATCACGTCGGTCGCCTGGTCGAGCCGCAAGACGCGAAGTCCCTCTTGGGCCCGCGCAAGCTCAACCGTCCGAGCGCGCTCCATGTCCCTTTCCAGCGTGAAGCCCCAGCGTTCGAGCACCCGCGGGGGATGCTGCGAGACCCAGGTCACGCGCACCCTCTCGGCGATCGCCGCCAGGGAAATCGCCGTCTGGGCGTTGAGGTCGTAGGCGGATCGCGCTTTTGCCTCGAGCGTAGCCCGGTCCGGGAGATCGAGCCAGCGCGCGAGGGCGGGCGACCCCATCCCTTCCGGGCACGCCGCGAACAGGATCACCTCGCCGCCATCCCGGGCACAGAGCGCGGCATGGAACAACGCCTTGTGGGCCTGCACGACATCGATGTCACGCGGCGCGGCGCCGCAGCCCGCGATCACGACGTCCTGGCTGTGGCGT
>JBKJOC010000433.1:0-4254 GCA_046595725.1 Candidatus Eiseniibacteriota bacterium | reverse complement strand
GCTCAAGAAGCTGATGGAGATCCGCGCGCCGGAGGTCATCCTGCGCAACGAGAAGCGCATGCTGCAGGAGGCCGTCGACGCGCTGTTCGACAACGGCCGCCGCAGCCGCGCCGTGCGCGGGCAGGGCAACCGCCCGCTCAAGTCGCTGAGCGACATGCTCAAAGGCAAGCAGGGCCGCTTCCGCCAGAACCTGCTCGGCAAGCGCGTCGACTACTCGGGCCGGTCGGTCATCGTCGTCGGCCCGGAGCTCAAGCTCCACCAGTGCGGGCTGCCGAAGAACATGGCGCTCGAGCTGTTCAAGCCGTTCATCATCCGGAAGCTCGAGGACCGCGGCTTCGTGCAGACGGTCAAGAGCGCCAAGCGGCTGGTCGAGCGCGAGCGTCCCGAGGTGTGGGACATCCTGGGCGAGATCATCCAGAACCACCCGGTGCTGCTCAACCGCGCGCCGACGCTGCATCGCCTGGGCATCCAGGGCTTCGAGCCGGTGCTGGTCGAGGGCAAGGCGATCCGTATCCACCCGCTGGTCTGCCAGGCGTTCAACGCCGACTTCGACGGCGACCAGATGGCGGTGCACGTGCCGCTCTCCTTCGAGGCCCAGATCGAGTGCTCGCTCCTGATGCTGGCGACCAACAACATCCTGTCCCCGGCCAACGGGCGGCCGCTCGCCACGCCGAACCAGGACATCGTCCTGGGCTGCCACTTCGTGACCAAGGACACGCGCGACGAGCGTCCGGATTCCGAGCTCAAGCGCTACTACGGCTCGCAGGAAGTGCGCTCCGCCTACGACAACGGCGTGCTCGACCTGCACGGACACCTGATGGTCAAGCTCGACGGCGCGTACGTGCGCACCACGGCCGGCCGCGTGTTCTTCAACGACGCGCTGCCGCCGGCAATCGGGTACCGCAACGAGACCCAGGGCCGCAAGTCGCTCGAGGCCCTGGTCGGCGACACGTTCTCGACGCTCGGCCCGGAACAGACCGCGCGCCTGCTCGACGACCTCAAGGACCTCGGCTTCAAGTATGCGACCCTGGCCGGCATCACGGTCGGCATCGACGACATCATGGTGCCGCCGGAGAAGACCGAGATCATCAAGACCGCGCTCAAGGACGTGGACACGATCCAGCGCCAGTACCGGCAGGGCGTGATCACCGAAGGCGAGCGCTACAACAAGGTGATCGACACCTGGACGCACGTCACGACCGAGGTCGAGGCGGTGACGTTCGAGGGCCTGTCGCGCGATCGCGCCGGGTTCAACCCGATCTTCATGATGGCCGACTCGGGAGCCCGCGGATCGCGCGAGCAGATCCGCCAGATCGCCGGCATGCGAGGCCTCATGGCCAAGCCGCAGAAGCGCGTCACCGGTGGACTGGGCGAGATCATCGAGTCGCCGGTCATCCACAACTTCAAGGAAGGCCTGACCGTGCTCGAGTACTTCATCTCGACCCACGGCGCGCGCAAGGGCCTCGCGGACACCGCGCTCAAGACCGCCGACGCGGGTTACCTGACCCGCCGCCTGGTGGACGTGGCGCAGGACGTGATCATCAACGTGATCGACTGCGGCACCGTGCGCGGCTTGCCGGTGGGCCCGCTCAAGGACGGCGAGGAAATCATCGAGCCGTTGGGTGACCGCGTGCTGGGCCGGGTTGCGGCCGAGGACGTGATTCACCCGATCTCCAACGAGAAGCTGGTCGAAGCCGGCCAGTTGATCGACGAGGCGATCGCGGAGCGCATCGAGGCGGCGTCCAAGTCCGGCCTCGAGAAGATGAAGATCCGCTCGGTGCTGACCTGCGAGGCGCGCCGCGGCGTGTGCGCGATGTGCTACGGCCGCAATCTTGCCAACGCCCGTCCGGTCGACATCGGCGAGGCGGTGGGGGTGATCGCGGCGCAGTCGATCGGCGAGCCGGGCACGCAGCTCACGCTGCGCACGTTCCACATCGGTGGCACGGCCAGCCGCATCGTCGAGGCGTCGCGCATTTCGGCCAAGGGCTCGGGCAAGGTGCTGTTCCACCAGGTCGAGTTCGTGGAGTGGGTGCCGCCGACGGCCCCGAAGGCGAAGCCTTTGGGCGTCATCGTCGGCCACCGCGGCGAGATCGAGCTGCTCGACGAGACCGGCCGCGTGCGCCAGCGCTACAACCCGCCTTACGGCGCGATCCTGTTCGTGCGCGACGGGGAGGATGTCAAGGACGGGCAGGACCTGTTCGAGTGGGATGCCTACTCGAAGCCGGTCGTGACCGAGAAGGCGGGCACCCTCAAGTTCGTCGACATCGTGGACAAGGTGACGGTGCGCGACGAGGTGGACGAAATCTCGGGCTTGAAGCTCCAGGTCATCATGGAGGATCGCGCCAAGGTCAGGCAGCCGGCGATCGACATCCTGGACGAGAAGGGCAAGCGCATCGCGCACTACCCGCTGCCGACCGGATCGCGCCTGCAGGTACAGGACGGCGACACGGTGGTGGCCGGCCAGAGCCTGGTCAAGATCCGCCGCGAGTCATCGAAGACGCGCGACATCACGGGCGGTTTGCCGCGCGTGTCCGAGCTCTTCGAGGCGCGCCGTCCCAAGGACTCCTCGACGGTGTCCGAGATCGACGGTCGCGTCGAGTTCGGCGGGGTTTCGCGCGGTCTGCGCAAGATCTCCGTGGTCTCCGACGACGGGGACAACCGTGAGTACCTGATCCCGCAGGGCCGGCACTTGCACGTGCAGGAAGGCAGCTACGTCCGCGCCGGGGATCGCCTGACCGAAGGGTCGGTGAATCCGCACGATATCCTGAGGATCAAGGGCATCGAGGAAGTTCAGGAATACCTGGTCAACCAGATCCAGGAGGTCTACCGCCTGCAGGGCGTGCGCATCGACGACAAGCACATCGAGGTCATCGTGCGCCAGATGCTGCAGAAAGTCCGGATCGACGATCCTGGCGACACGGTGTTCCTCGAGGGTGAGCAGGTGGACCGCCAGTTGGTGCTCGAGGAGAGCCGGCGGGTGCGCGAGGAAGGTCTCGCGCCGGCCGCCTACCAGCCGCTCCTGCTCGGAATCACCAAGGCGTCGCTCTCGACCCAGTCGTTCATCTCGGCGGCCTCCTTCCAGGAGACCACCCGGGTGCTGACCGAGGCGGCGATCCAGGGCTCGACCGATTATCTCCGCGGCCTCAAGGAGAACGTGATCATCGGGCACCTGATCCCGGCCGGGACGGGGATCCAGCGATATCGGAGCCTCCGGCTCGACGCCGAGATCGCCGAAGCGGCGGCGCAGCAGGCGGCGCCGGCAGAAGTCGAAGCCGAAGAGTCGAAGACGGCCTAAGAACCGAAGGCGCAAGGAATTCCGGGACTCGAACCTCCGGGGGGCGCTGATCGCCTCCCGGAGGCCGGACTCGGAACCCTGACGGGGCCGAGGCCCGCAACACCTTATCGAGAAAAAAGTTGACCGGCCTGACCGGTTCCCGTAAGTTCCGCAGTCTGTGCGGTTAAGGCGCTTTCGCCCGAACCGCCGTGGAGGAGTTTTCCGTTGCCGACGCTGAATCAGCTGGTCCGCAAGGGTCGTACCCGGATTCTCAAGAAGACCGGGGCCCCCGCGCTCAAGAGCGCGCCTCAGAAGCGTGGGGTCTGTACCCGTGTCTACACGTCCACGCCGAAGAAGCCGAACTCGGCCCTCCGCAAGGTGGCCCGCGTTCGCCTCACCAACGGCATGGAAGTGACGTGCTACATCCCCGGGGAAGGCCACAACCTCCAGGAACACTCCATCGTGCTGATCCGCGGCGGGCGTGTGAAGGATCTCCCGGGTGTCCGTTACCACATCGTGCGTGGAACGTTGGATGCCAGCGGAGTGGACGGACGCGCTCGGAGCCGGTCAAAGTACGGTACCAAGACCAAGAAGAAGACTGCCGGCAAGAAGTAGGTTCGTTGCCGCAGGCGTCCTGAGACCTCGCCCCCGGGCGAAGCCGTCAGGGCTGTTTGCGCGGTTCTGACGCGAAGGAAGGGATTCGGCATGCCGAGGAAGAAGCACATCGCCAAGCGGGAACCCGTCGCGGACCCGATCTACGAGAACTCGCTGGTGACGCGGTTCGTCAACAGCCTGATGACCGGTGGCAAGCGCAGCACGGCCGAGCGCATCTTCTACGGTGCGATGAAGTCGGTCGAGACGCGCTCGGGCCAGGACGCGATGACGGTCCTCAAGTCGGCCATGAACAACGTCAAGCCCGTGCTCGAGGTCAAGAGCCGGCGCGTCGGCGGCGCCAACTACCAGGTGCCGGTCGAGGTGCG
>JBKJOC010000316.1:0-4295 GCA_046595725.1 Candidatus Eiseniibacteriota bacterium | reverse complement strand
GTCTCGACCTGGAGCGCGATCGCATCCGCGACGGCGGCGGCGAAGTCGCACTCCTCGCTCGACCACGCGCGCGTGTGCCCCACCGACTCGTGACACACGACGCCGGCCACCTGGCCGCCCTGGAAGATCGGCGCGTCGAGGATTGAGCGGATGTCGAGCGGTTCGAGATAGCCCGTGCGGAAGTCGCGGGTGGCCTCGTTCGTGCGCGCGTCATCCGCGGCGATCACGCGTCGCTGCTCCAGGGCGTCGAAGTATGCCGGGTAGTCGCGGCGCGAGAGCAGGATCCCCTCGGAGTGGTCGTCGCGCTGCCGCTCGTAGAGCTGGAAGCAGCGGATCGCGCTGCGGCCGTCGACGAACAGCCACACGCTGACGCGCTCGACATCGAGCGTCTCCGCCGCCAGGCAGGTCGCCTCCCGCAGAACCGTGCGGAGCGAGGCGCCGCCCTCGGCCCGCAGGCGCGCGAGCTGGAGACGGGCGGACTCGAGCACCGTGCGCCCGTGCTCGCTGGGAGGGGGGTCGATGGGGACCATGTGCGGCTCCTGGGGGGTGGGAAGACCTGATTGTTGGTCCCGCGGGGGGCGCCGTCAACCGTGCCGGGCCGCCTTGCCGATTCCCGGCCCGAGAGGCTACAATCCGGCCGATCCTTCCCACCGCCGCACCGGCTGGAGGCCACTTGTCCATCGAACGCATCGCGGTTCTGGGCGCCGGTATCATGGGGCGCGGAATCGCTTACGCCGCAACGGTTTCAGGGTTCGAGACCCGGCTGTACGACGCCCTGCCCCCGGCCCTTGAAAAGGGCAAGGCGGAGATCGCCGCCCTGATGGAGAAGGGCGTCGCCG
Source organism: Candidatus Eiseniibacteriota bacterium (assembly GCA_046595725.1). Lineage (GTDB taxonomy): Bacteria > Eisenbacteria > RBG-16-71-46 > RBG-16-71-46 > DASYSL01 > JANPEF01. The sequence continues at coordinate 3,456 of JBKJOC010000316.1, read as the reverse complement.
GGGGCAAGCTCACCCCCGAGGCGAAGGCGAAGGCGCGATTGTCCACCTATGCCGAGCTGGCCGACGCGGTGGAGAACGCCGACCTCGTGATCGAGGCCGCGCCCGAGAACATCGCGCTCAAGTGTGAGCTGTTCGAGAAGCTCGACCGGCTCACTCGTCCCGACACGATCCTGGCGACGAACACGAGTTCGCTCTCGGTCACCGAGATGGCCGGTGCGACCCGGCGCGCGCCGCTGGTGGTGGGCATGCATTTCTTCAACCCGGTTCACCGCATGAAGCTGGTCGAGATCGTGCGCGCGCTCGAGACCGGCCCCGAGACCATCGAGGCCGCGAGCGTGGTGGCGATGCGCATGGGCAAGGAGCCGATCGTGGTGCGCGAGGCGCCCGGGTTCGTGACCACGCGCGTCAATGCGCTGATCGGCAACGAGGCCTTCCGCATGCTGGAGGAGGGCGTGGCGAGCGCACGCGACATCGACAAGGCGCTCAAGCTCGGCTTGAACCACCCGATGGGTCCGTTCGAGCTGGTCGACCTGGTGGGCCTCGACACGCGGCTCTCGATCCTGACGTTCCTGTTCCAGACGCTGGGCGAGCGATACCGCCCGAACAACCTCATGGTGCAGTTCGTGCAAGCGGGACGCCTCGGCCGCAAGACCGGCAAGGGCGTCTACGAATACCCGGAAGGAGCCTGACGATGTCGGCCGACGCGACCGCCGCAACCCCCACCGTGAAGCCTGGACGCCTGTGGATCGGCGGGGCCTACGTCGACGCCGAGGGTGGCAAGACGTTCAATGTCATCAACCCGGCGACCGAGGAAGTGATCACGACCTGCGCCGCCGCCACGCCGGCGGACGTCGACCGCGCCGTCAAGGCCGCGCAGGCCGCCTTCCCGGCCTGGGCCGCGATGTCGCCGCTCGATCGCCAGCGCATCCTGTGGAACATCGGCGAGCGCATCCTCGCGCGGGCCGACGAGATCGCGACCGCCGAGACGCTGACCAACGGCAAGCCGATCTTCGAGTCCAGGTTCATCGACACGCCCGATGCCGCAAAGTGTTTTCAGTACTACGCGGGCTGGGTCACCAAGATCACCGGCCAGACGATCCCGCTGTCGACCGGGCCGTTCCTCAATTACACGCGGCGCGAACCGTTGGGTGTCGTGGGCGCGATCGTGGCGTGGAACTTCCCGCTGCTGCTCGCCTCGTGGAAGGTCGCGCCCGCGCTCGCCGCGGGCAACACGGTGGTGATCAAGCCGGCCGAGTTCACGCCGCTGACCGCGCTCCTCCTTGCCGAGTGCGCGAAGGAAGCCGGGCTGCCGGATGGCGTGCTCAACGTGATCCCGGGCAAGGGCTCGATCGCGGGCCAGGCGCTGGTCGAGCACCCCGGCGTGGCGAAGATCGCGTTCACGGGCTCGACCGAAGTGGGCAAGGGCATCCTGCGCATCGCGGCCGATCACGTGAAGAAGGTCCAGATGGAGCTGGGCGGCAAGAGCGCGAACGTGATTTTCGCCGACGCGGACATCGATGCCGCCGTGCGTGGCGCGGCCAACGGGATCTTCTACGGCAAGGGCGAGATCTGCGCCGCCGGCTCGCGCCTGCTGGTCCAGCGCCCGGTCTACGACACGGTGGTCGCGAAGTTGAAGGAGCGCGCCGAGAAGTCGCCGGTGGGCGATCCCATGCATCCCAAGACGCGCCTCGGCGCACTGGTGCGCGAGGGCCAGATGAACCGCGTGCTCGACTACATCGGCAAGGGCAAGGCTGAAGGCGCGACCCTGGTCACAGGCGGCGAGCGCCAGCCGATCAACGGCAAGGGCTACTTCGTCCAGGCCACCGTGTTCGCCGACGTGAACAACCAGATGACGATTGCGCGCGAGGAGATCTTCGGCCCGGTGCTGGCGGTGATGCCGTTCGACTCGGAGGACGACGCGGTCGCGCTCGCCAACGACTCGGTCCTTGGCCTGGCCGCCGGAGTGTGGACGCGCGACATCAAGCGCGGCCATCGCGTGGCCCATCGCCTCGAGGCCGGCACGGTGTGGGTCAACGCCTACAACCGCTACGACACGGCAACGCCGTTCGGCGGGTATAAGGAGAGCGGTTTCGGGCGCGACATGGGCCCCGAGGCGCTCGACGGGTACCTGCAGACCAAGAGCGTGTGGATCGACCTGTCCGAGGACCGCGCTTGAATCGAAGCGTGGTGGTGACGGGCGCGGTGCGCACGCCGATCGGGCGCTTCGGCGGCGCGCTTGCCGGAGTGCACCCCGCGGAATTGGCCGCGATCGCAGCGCGCGACGCGATCCGCCGCGCCGGCCTCGCAGACGCCTGGACGATCGACGAGACCATCGTCGGCCACGCCCGCCAAGCGGGCAACGGGCCGAACCTGGCGCGGCAGGTGGCGCACTTCGCCGGCGTGCCCGACGAGCGCCCGGCCTACACCATCAACAAGGCTTGCGCCTCCGGGCTGCAGGCAATCGTCAGCGGCGCGCAGGCGATCGCGCTCGGCGACTCCGATGTCGTGTTGGCGGCGGGCGTCGAGAACATGTCGCAGATCCCGTTCCTCCTGCCCGATGAGCGCTGGGGCAGGAAGCTCGGCGACATGCCGGTGGTCGACGCGATGTATCGCGACGGCTACCTGTGCCGCCTGTGCAATCAGGTGATGGGCGAGACCGCCGAGACCCTGGTCGAGCGTTACGGCCTGACGCGGGCGGAGCAGGACGCGTTCGCGCTGACCTCGCACCAGCGCGCGAGCGCGGCGTGGGACGAGGGCCGCATGGAGGCCGAGATCGTGCCCGTCACCGTCAAGGGAGCAAAGAGCGTCGAGACCGTGGTCACGCGCGACGAGAACCCGCGTCCGGACACGACGCTCGAGGCGCTCGGCAAGCTGTCGCCTGTGTTCAAGAAGGACGGCACGGTGGGCGCGGGCAACTCGTCGGCGATCACCGACGGCGCCGCGGCGCTGGTGGTTTTGGCCGAAGAGCGGGCCGACGCGCTCGGCGTGACGCCGATGGCGCGCGTGCTGGCGTGGGCCTCTGCCGGCGTCGACGCCGCCGAGATGGGACTGGGGCCGGTGCCGGCGGTGAAGAAGCTGTTCGCTGCCACCGGACTCATGATGAAGGACATGGACCTGGTCGAACTCAACGAGGCGTTCGCCTCGCAAGTCCTGGCTTGCGACAAGGAGCTGGGCTTTGACCGCGAGCGGCTCAACGTCAACGGCGGCGCGATCGCGCTCGGGCACCCCACGGGCGCAAGCGGCACGCGCATCGTGGTGACGCTGCTCCATGAGCTTGCGCGCCGCAATGGACGCTACGGACTGGCCACGCTCTGTGTGAGCGGCGGACAGGGCATGGCCGTGCTGTTCGAACGGCTGTAACCATTCACGAAGGGAGACCCACGATGTCGACGACGGCCAATGCCGCGAAGCTGGTCGAGTACAAGAAGGAGGGCGGCATCGCCGTCCTCACGCTCA
>JBKJOC010000209.1:0-2572 GCA_046595725.1 Candidatus Eiseniibacteriota bacterium | reverse complement strand
GACCGAAGGCGTGGTGCGGAACCCTTCGGCGTTGGGGATGACCTTGGGCTCGCCGCCTTCCATCACCGCCACGCAGGAGTTGGTGGTTCCGAGATCGATACCGATGACCTTGCCCATAGACCTGTCCTCGCTTTCCGTTTCGCCCATCCAACGCGGACGCGGGGGACCGGGAATCCCCGGTCACTCCGCCGCCCTCGTGGCTGCTCTCCCGATTCGTCAGGATGCTCGTGGTTCAAACTCGTCTCAGCCGAGGTCGATCGCAATCTCGCGCTTGACCGACTCCGGCGCCTTCGGCAGGTCGATCCGAAGCACGCCGTCCTGGTACGTGGCCTTGATCGCATCCTGGTCGACGCGGGCCTTGAGGCGGAAGACACGCTCGAACGCGCCGCGGGTCCGCTCGAGCCGATGCGTCACGATCCCCTCGGCCGCCGGCTCGGCCTTGCGCTCGCCACGGATCGTCAAGAGACCGTCGACCAGCTCGAGCTTCACGTCCTTCGGGTTGACGCCCGGAAGATCGAGTTGCAGGGTGTAGTTCCGGTCCGCCTCGTGCACATCGACCGCCGGGCTCCAGCCCGTCGGCGCAGCCGGAAGGACCTCGCCGCTTGCCACCAGATCGTGGAAGAGTCGGTGCATCTCATCCTGGACGTTGATCAGGTTTCCGTTCGGGGTCCAGCTCTTGATCGCGTTCATGTGGGTTCCTCCTGTTTGTGGCCATCCGAACGGGATGGCGCTCTGCATCACCTCAGGGGCAAGCTCCGTGCCATCAGTGCCCGTATTGACAAGTGCTTCTACGACAATGTGTTCCGGCGGCGCCGAACCGGGAGTCGCGTGACCAGTCCCGTGTTATGTTCCAGTTCAGTACACTAAAATGAAACGAGGGGGCGTTTGGGTTTCAGAACGGAACGATACAGGCTCGCGGCCATCCTACCGCACCTCGAGGTTTTCGGGGGGATTCGGCGGTACCTGATGCTCGCCCGCACGTGGACGGCTTGGGGCCATGACGTCACGCTGTGGACCCCCGAGGGTGCCCCTGCGACCTGGCTGGCGTCGGACGCCGTCGTGCGGCCGCACAAGGACCTCCCTGATGCGCCCCGCTTTGACGTGATCTTCACCCCCCAGCCCGCGCTCCTCCCCCTGCTGCGCTCGGCCCCGGCGCTCCGGCGCGTGTGGTACTGCGTGATCGAAGGCGAGCGCGGCGAGCGGGAGGCACTGGCCGACGGCGGCCTGACGCTGATGGCGAACTCGAGCGCGCTTCGGGCGCGCCTCTCGCGGCTCTCCGGGCGCGTGATCCTCGACGGCGTGGGCGGCGTCGACCCGGAGCGGTTCGCGCCCGATCCGGCCGCGCGCGTGCGCGGCCGGCGCACCCTGCTCGCCTACGGGCGCCGTTCGCGACCACGCAAGGGGACCGACCTGGTCGTGCGCGCGGCCGAGGGATTGGCGCGGCGCTTTCCCGATCTCGAGCTGGTGCTGTTCGACAGCCTGGGGCCGGGCAACTCCGAGGACCCCCGCGCCGGCTTCGCGCCCAGGGTGCCCCATCGCTTCGTGATCAACCCCTCGCAGGAGGAACTCGCCGGGCTTTACGCCGCGGCCGACGTGTTCGTCGCCGCGGAGAAAAAGGCGGGCTGGTGCAATACCGCGATCGAGGCCATGAGTGCGGGCGCGGCGGTCGTGTGCACGAGGAGCGGCACCGCCGACTTCGCCCGCCACGGCGAGACGGCGTGGGTGGTGCCGTTTCGGCATCCCTTCTTCATCGCGCGCGGGATCGCCCGCGTGCTGTCCGACGACGGCCTGAAGGCGCGGCTCTCGGCCGCCGGCCCGGCCGCGGTCCGCCCGTTCGCCTGGCCGGTTCTGGCGGCGAAAATTCTCGTTCAACTCGGCCTCGAGCGCGGGGTCCCCGGCGAACTCACCCGCCCCGGGGCGGATGGAAGCTGACCTCATGTCGCGCGAGCTGACCCGTCCCGGGGCGGATTGGGTTGACGGAGCCTACAGCCTTGGCAGCGTCACACCCACCTGGGCCTGGTATTTGCCCTTTTTGTCGGCGTAGGAGACCTCGCACTCCTCGTCGGCCTCGAAGAACACCAGCTGCGCGATCCCCTCGTTGGCGTAGATGCGTGCCGGCAATGTCGTCGTGTTCGAGATCTCGAGCGTCGCGAAGCCCTCCCACTCAGGCTCGAACGGTGTGACGTTCGTGATGATGCCGCAGCGCGCGTAGGACGACTTCCCGACGCAGATCGTCAGCACGTTGCGCGGGATGCGGAAGTACTCGACGGTGCGCCCGAGCGCGAACGAGTTAGGCGGGATCAGCACCGAGGATCCCTTGACGTCGACCAGCAAGCCGTCGTCGAAATGCTTCGGGTCCACGATCGCAGAGCTGACGTTCGAGAAGATCTTGAACTCGTCGGCGATGCGGATGTCGTAGCCGTAGGAGGAGACCCCGTAGGAGATTACGCCCTCGCGCACCTGCCGCGGCTCGAACGGGTCGATCATCTTCTTCTCGCGGCACATGCGTTCGATCCAGCGGTCGGACTTGATCATCGGGACGATCCTCGCGGGGGTTCGGGAGAGGGACGCC
>JBKJOC010000005.1:0-5704 GCA_046595725.1 Candidatus Eiseniibacteriota bacterium | reverse complement strand
TCGCGCACCGGCTACACCGGCGAGGACGGCTTCGAGCTCTACTTCGAAGCTGCCGAGGGCGAGCGCATCTGGGAGGAGCTGTTCAAGGCGGGCGCGAAGGTCGGCTTGAAGCCGATCGGCCTCGGCGCCCGCGACACCCTCCGGCTCGAGATGGCGTACTGTCTCTACGGCAACGACATCGACAAGAGCACGAACCCGCTCGAGGCGGCGCTCGGTTGGACGGTCAAGCTCGACAAGGATGACTTCGTCGGCAAAGCCGCGCTCGTCAAGGCGAAGACCTTTGGCCTCAAGCGCCGCCTGGTCGGCCTCGAGATTGCCTCGCCGCGCGTGGCGCGCCACGGCTGGGAAGTCGCGCAGGACGGTGCCGCCGTCGGCGAGGTCACCAGCGGAACCTCGTCGCCCTCGCTCGGCCGCAGCATCGCGCTGGCCTATGTTCCCGCGACCGGGGCCGCCACCGGCACCGTCGCGACCGTGCGCTCGGGCGCCGTCGAGCTGCCGGCGCGCGTCGTGCCTCGCCCGTTCTACACCCAGGCTTCGCATCGCTGATCCACTTCGCGAAAGGATGGTCATGACCCCGGAAGGTCTTCATTACACGAAGGATCACGAATGGGCCCGGATGGACGGCGACCTCGTCGTCGTCGGCATCACGCACTTCGCCCAGGATCAATTGGGCGACGTCGTGTTCGTCGAGCTGCCGGCAGTCGGCCGCACGCTCGAGGCCGGCCAGACCTTCGGCGTGATCGAGGCGGTCAAGACAGTGAGCGATCTCTACGCCCCGATCGCCGGGGAGATCGTCGAGGTCAACCCGGCCCTGGCCGAGCAGCCCGCGCTGGTCAACCAAGCGCCCTACGAAGGTGGCTGGATGGTCAAGCTCAAGCCCTCGAATCCGGCGGACCTCGAACACCTGCTCGACGCCCCGGCCTACAAGGCGCTGATCGAGGCACAGCACGCATGAGCTACGTCGGGCGCAGCTCCGAGGAACGGGAGCGCATGCTGGCTTCGCTCGGCGCGGCGCGCTTCGAGGACCTGTTGGGCGATGTGCCGCAGGCGCTTCGGATCCAGGGCGCGCTCGACGTGCCGCCCGCCGCCAGTGAGCTCGAGCTGCGCGCCGAGATCGGCGCCTTGGCGGCGAAGAACGACGCCGCGCGCGACATGCCTTCGTTCCTCGGAGGCGGGATGTACGACCACTACATCCCGAGCGCGCTGCCCCGCGTCGCGCTGCGCTCGGAGTTCATGACCGCCTACACGCCGTACCAGGCCGAGGTCGCACAGGGCACCCTCCAGGTCATCTTCGAGTTCCAGAGCATGATCGCCGAGCTGACCGGGCTCGAGGTCGCGAACGCCTCGCTCTATGACGGCGCGTCCGCGGTGGTCGAGGCCGCGTACCTGGCGAGGAACCAGACCGGCCGGAAGGTCATCGTCGTGGCGGGCGCGCTCCATCCCCACTACGAGCAGGCGCTCGGGACGTTCATGGGCAGGGAGCACGTGCGCCATGTCGCGCACACCCCGGCCAGCGGCACCGTACAGGCCGACGCCGTGACCGCTGCGCTGGACAAGGACGTCGCGTGCGTGATCGTCCAATACCCGAACTTCTTCGGCGGCATCGAGGACGTGCGCGCTCTGGGCGAGGTGGCGCATGCCGCCGGTGCGCTGTTCGTCGTCGCGGCGGACCCGATCGCGCTGGCGATCCTGACGCCACCCGGCATGCTCGGCGCCGACCTCTGCGTCGGCGAAGCGCAGTCGCTGGGCGCGCCGATTTCGCTCGGCGGCCCGGTGTGCGGATTCTTCGCGGGCCGGAAGGAATTCGTGCGCCGCTTCCCGGGCCGCATCGTCGGGCAGACCGTCGACGGCCACGGCCGACGCGGGTTCGTGCTCACGCTCCAGACCCGCGAGCAGCACATCCGCCGCGAGAAGGCGACCTCGAACGTCTGCACCAATCAGGGACTGATCGCGCTCATGAACACGATCTACCTGTCGCTGCTCGGCAAGCAGGGATTGATCGACGTCGCGACGCTGTGTTTCCAGAAGACGCACTACGCCGCCGCGCGCGCGCTCGAGGTCGCGGGGATCCGGCCCGCATTCGACGGACCGTTCGCGCGCGAGGTTGCGCTGCGCCTGCCGGTCCCGGCCGCCGACGCGATCCGGCGCGGGCGCGCGCAAGGCGTGCTGCTCGGAGTCGACGGCGCGGTGTTCGCCGAGCCGACTGCCGACATCCTCCTCGTGGCCGCGACCGAAAAGCGGACCAGGGCCGAGATCGATCGTTGGGCCCAGGCGCTCGCAAAGGCGGTGTCGCCATGACGCCCGAGACCGTGCTGCCGAGCGTCCAGAAAGGCGCCGCCCAGGCGCGTGCCGCCGGGATCGTAGCGCCCGTCGGCGCGCTCGCGGGCCTGCCGCCGCCCGCCGCCCCGGTCCTGCCGCCGGTGCCGGACGGCATCGTCGAGCCGCTCCTCTCCGAGCTGTCGGTGCCCGGGCATCGCGGCGTGCGCCTGCCCGCCTGCGACGTGCCGGAGACCACGCTCGCGGCAGCGCTGCCGGCGTGGGCGATCCGCGCCACACCCGCGGCGCTGCCCGAGATCTCCGAGCCCGAGGTGATCCGCCACTTCACGCGGCTCTCGACGCTCAATCATCACCTCGACAAGGGCATCTACCCGCTCGGGTCGTGCACCATGAAGCACAACCCCAAGATCAACGACGAGCTCGCGTTCCTGCCGGGCATGGCCAACGCGCACCCGCTGTCGCCGGTCGAGAGCATCCAGGGCGCGCTCGAGATCGTGCATCGCCTCGAGGGACTGCTGGCGGCGATCACGGGCTTCGATGCCGTCACGCTCATGCCCGCCGCCGGCGCGCAGGGCGAGTTCACCGGCATGCTGCTGGCGCGCGCATACTTTGCTGCGCGCGGCGAGACCGGCCGCACCAAGGTCCTGGTCCCGGATTCCGCGCACGGCACGAACCCGGCCTCGGTCCATGCCGTGGGCTGGAGCGTGGTCGAGCTCAAGTCGAAGGACGGTCACCTCGATCTTCTTGTCCTCAAGCAGGCGCTCGGACCCGACGTCGCGGCGGTGATGGTGACCCAGCCCTCGACGCTCGGCATGTTCGAGCCCCAGATCCAGGAAGCCGCCGACCTGATCCACGCGGCCGGCGCGCAGCTCTACCTCGACGGCGCGAACTTCAACGCGCTGGTCGGCCTCGTTCAGCCGGGCAAGGTGTTCGACCTGATGCACTTGAACCTGCACAAGACGTTCTCGACGCCGCACGGCGGCGGGGGACCGGGTGCCGGTCCGGTCGCGGTCAAGGCGCACCTCGAGCCGTTCCTGCCAGGTCCGCGGGTGCGCAAGGACGAGGGCGGCACGTACGCGCTCGAACCCACGCGGCCCCAGAGCGTCGGCCGCGTGCACTCGTTCCTCGGCAACTTCGGCGTGCTGGTGCGCGCCTACGTCTACATCCGCTCACTCGGGCCCGAGGGGCTGGCCGAGATCAGCCGCGAGTCGATCATCAACGCCAACTACTTGATGCGGAAGCTGGCGGGGGCGTATGACCTGCCCTACGACCGCCCCTGCATGCACGAGTTCGTGCTCTCGGGCAGGAACCTGCGCAAGTACGGCGTGCGCACGACCGACGTCGCCAAGCGCCTGCTCGATTTCGGCGTGCACGCGCCGACGGTCTACTTCCCGCTGATCGTCGAGGAGGCGATCATGATCGAGCCGACCGAGACCGAGACGCTGCGCACGCTCGACCTGTTCGCCGACGTCATGCTGCGCATCGCCGAGGAAGCCAGGACCGAGCCGGCCATCGTGACGGGCGCGCCGTGGACCACGCCGGTGTCGCGGCTCGACGAGGGCCGCGCGGCCCGGGAGCTCAAGCTCACCTGGAAAGCGTCCTAGTCCCGCTCGCGTGGCGGGTCCGGCCGGGCCGGGCGCGCCCGGGCGCGGCGCGACTCGGCCTCGCGCTCTGGTTCTTCCTGAGCGCCCTTTTGCTCGGGTTTGGACCGCGGGGAAGTGCGCTGCTGCTGGTCGTGCTGGGGATCTACCTGGTGGGGCCGCTCTGGGTGCCCGTGTCCTACCGGGTCGACGGTGCGGGAGTGTCGCGCGCCACGCCGTTCGGCACCCGCGTCCATCCGTGGGAGACGCTGGGCGAGTTCGGGATCCATGCGCGAGAGCGCTCGGCGTGGATCGCGCACAGGGGCCGGGGCACGGCGCGCTTCCTGCCGCCGCTGCTCCTGTTGTGGGAAGCGGGCGATGACCCGGGCATCCGCCCGGCGCTGGCCGCGTGGCTCGGGCGGGGAAAGCGGTGACGGAACCGGAGCTTCTGCCCGAGGACCAGGCGCTGATCGAACGACTTGCCGCCTGGGTCTGCGTGCGTCGCCTCGAGACGCCGGCAGTCCTGTTCCTCGAGTCCGTCCGGCCGCTGTCGTTCGTGGGCGCGCAGGCGATGCATTTCCTCGAGCCGTTTGCTCGAGCCGTGTTCAACGCATCCGATTACGAGCGACTGGCGCGCCTGCTCGAGCGCCGATCGAACCTCGAGCTCCTCGTCCGCGCAATCGAACGCGCGGCCGACGAGAAGGAAGACCAGGCGCGGGCGAAGGGCGAAGGGACCAACCCGGGCGGAAAGGCTGACGATCGATGAGCGGCAACCCGGAGATCCGGTCCATCCTCGCGACCGACTGCGGATCGACCACGACCAAGGCGATCCTGATCGAGAAAGAGGGCGACTCCTACCGCCTCGTCACGCGCGGCGAGGCCCCGACCACGGTCGAGGCCCCGTTCGAGGACGTGACCCGCGGCGTGCTCAATGCCGTCAAGGAAGTCGAGGAACTGCGCGGCCGCAAGATGCTCGACGGCGACCGCATCCTGACTCCGCAGAAGGGCGACGAGGGTGTCGATCTCTACCTGTCCACCTCATCCGCAGGCGGCGGTCTCCAGATGATGGTCTCGGGGCTGGTGGCCGAGATGACGGGAGAGAGCGCGCAGCGCGCGGCCCTGGGCGCGGGCGCGATCGTGATGGACGTGATCGCGCTCAACGACGGCCGGCGGCCGCACCAGAAGATCCAGCGCCTCCGGCAACTGCGCCCGGACATGATCCTGCTCTCAGGCGGCACCGACGGTGGCGATGTCAAGCGTGTGGCCGAGATGGCCGAGTTGCTCGCGGCCGCGAACCCCAAGGCGCGGCTCGGGGCGGGGTACGAGCTGCCGGTCATCTACGCCGGCAACGTCGAGGCGCGCGAGATCGTGCAGAGCCGCCTGGGCGACAAGACCGCGCTCCTGATCGTCGACAACCTGCGGCCCAGGCTCGAGCAGGAGAACCTGAAGCCCGCGCGCGACGCCATCCACGAGTTGTTCATGGAACACGTGATGGCACATGCGCCGGGCTACAAGAAGCTCATGACCTGGTCGTCGCAGCCGATCATGCCGACACCGGGCGCGGTCGGCCTGATCATCGAGAAGATCGCGAAGCGCGAGGGCATCGCGGTCGTGGGAGTCGACATCGGCGGTGCGACCACTGATGTGTTCTCGGTCTTCCAGGAAGTGTTCAACCGCACGGTGAGCGCGAACCTCGGCATGAGCTATTCCGTGTCCAACGTCATGGCCGAGGCCGGCCTCGAGAACATCCTGCGCTGGGTTTCGTTCCCGGTCGAGGAAGTCAGCCTGCGGAACCGGATCAAGAACAAGATGATCCGCCCGACCACGATCCCCGACAGCCTGGAAGA
>JBKJOC010000408.1:0-3888 GCA_046595725.1 Candidatus Eiseniibacteriota bacterium | reverse complement strand
CACCGCGCTGCCCGAGTTCTGCGTCACGAGCAGCATGCCGCGCAGGTTCTCGCCGGGATCGGGCTCGCCCAGCGAGTCGGGCCAGCCCATGCGCGACTCGTCCCGGGTCACGCCAGCATCCTCGACACCGCCCGTGTGGGCGCAGCCGCAGAGCAGGAGCGCGGAGAAGAGGGCGACGATCGATGGGGACAGGCGCGGCATCGGGCGCTTCTCCGGGGAGGGAACAGGCCGGGCCGGCTTGCCCCGGGGCGACTCGCCAGTATACTGCACGTCCAACCTGATCCCGGAGGTCCCGTGGTTCCCGTCACCCTGTTCGGCATGTCACCTTCGACATTCAGCGGCGCCGCGCCCCTGGGCGAGGCCTGGCACGACTTCTACCTCATGGCGGGCACGGCGGCGGTGACGCTGGTCGGGCTCCTGTTCGTCGCGCTCTCGCTCCACGTCGAGGTCCTGTTTCGCGACGAGCATCGCGACTTTCGTGAGCTCGCTGCCGAGGCGTTTCAGGGTTACCTCTATGTCCTCGTCACCGCGCTGACGTTCCTCCTGCCGGTCGAGGACAGCCGGGTCCTGGCGCTGGTCTACCTCGTGATCAACGTCATGATGCTGATGCGGACGGCGTTCCGCGCCCCGGTGTTCTTCGCCGCCCATCGTGCGCGCGGCGGTTCAGTCCGGCGGCGCTGGCGGTTCTTCGTGCCCGCGCTGGCGTATTTGCTGGGCGTTCTCGCGGTCGTCCAGCTCCTGGGCGGCTCGGTGCGCACCGGGCTCGGCTTCTTCTCTCCGGTGGCCATGATGCTGGCGGCCTCGACCCGCACGGCCTGGGACCTGCTCGAATACGTGGGCAAGGTCCGAGGCGGCAGGGAGGGTGCGGCCTAACCACTTCCCAAGCGCGGCCTTGCGGCGGCCGTCCGCGCACTCTAATGTCACGCCCGCCCGGAACCCCGCTCGCTCAAGGAGGAGCCGGCCCGGGCCGATACCGTCAGGAGGATCACGTGCGCCGCTTTGAACTGCAGCTCTGGGAACCCGACAAGGGCGGCTGGCGAACCGTGCTGACCGCGGCGAACGAGGAAATGCTCCGGCGCTCGTCGCGCACCTTGCAGTGGCAGACCCGGAAGCCGATCCGCATCCTGGGTCCCGACGGCGTCCTTTCGCACGATGCGAAGGGCGAAGACGAACTCGCCCATCGGGGCCATCCGGCCCCACGGGGGTAGACCGTGCAATCGATCAACGATTTCTTTCACGCATTGGGACGGGAAGCCGCGTCGCTTTGGGACCTGATCCTTGTGTTCCTGGTGTCGGTGTTCGACCCCCAAGCAGGCTGGCAGCCGAAGGCGATTTTCGGCGCCGTCCTCCTGTTCATCGTGTTCTGGATCTCCAAGCGAGGCACCAAAACCTAGGTTCCATCCCGGTCACCGCCCCGACCGGGCCGCCAATCCGACTCCCAGCAGGATGAGCGCCGCCCCCGCCGCCTGCCCCAGGGTCAGTCCCTCCTTCAGCCACCACGCCGAGGACCCGATCGCCACGATCGGCTCGAGCAGCGCCACCACTCCGGCGCGCGAGGCGTCGAGGCGCGCCAATCCGGAATAGAACAGCGCGAACGGCACCAGCGCCGAGCCCAGGGCGATGACAAGGAACAGTCCCCAGGTGCGCGCGTCGTAATGCGCGGCGGCGATCGCCTGGGGCGGGACGAACACCATCCAGAACAGCGCCGCCACCAGGAATCCATAGAACAGCACGGTCCAGGGTGAGAGCCGCGCCAGCAGGCGCTTGGCGTAAAGAATGTAAAATGCGAAGAATACCGCGGAGGCGAGCCCGAGCAGCACGCCCCGTGGATTCGCGCGCGCGACGGCGGCACCGTCGGCCAGGACGAGCAGCGCCACCCCGACGGTCGCGCAGCTGAGCGCCGCGAGCTCGATCCGGCTCGGGAGGCGGCGGGCGGCCAGCGCCTCGTAGGCGACCACGAGCGTCGGCGCCAGGTACTGGAGCAGGATCGCGAGCCCGACGCCGACCCACTGGACGTTCGTGTAATACGAGCCCTGCACGGCGGCGATCCCGCCGATGCCCAGGATGAGCAGCGGCAGCAGGTCCGCGCGCCCGATCCGGAACAGCGCGGGCCGGAAGACCAGGAAGCCCGCCGCCAGGAGGACGACCGAGATTAGGAGCCGCAGCTCGACCACTGTCAGCGGCGGGACGTCGTGCTTCATCGTCCAGCGTGCGAGCGTTGCGCTCGTGCCCCAAAGGATGGTGGCGGCGATCACGCAGAGGAGGCCCGTGCGTGCGCTGGCAGCGTCCTGGCTCAGAGCGAAGCCAGCGCGCCGTTCGGGTTCTTGGTCACCAGGTCCCGCAGGTTGACGGGCGGGATGCGCGCCCCGAAACGCCGGTTGATCGCCTCGAGGAACGCGTTCGCCAGGATGCCCGACCCGAGCGTGCTCGGGTGGAGGCCGTCGAGGCTGAACAGCCCCCCCGTGATGAACGCGGTGCGATAGCGCACGCCCGCCAGGACGAAGCCCTCGCGATCGAGCCGGTCGAAGAGCGCGAACTCGTCCACCAATGCGGCCCCGCGCGCCTGCGCCAGGGCGGCGATCGCGGCGTTGTAGCCGGTGACGGCGGACTCGATCGCCCGGCGCTCGTCCACGGTGATGACCAGGCTGTCGGGCAGGGGTCGCGCGGGCGGGGGCTGGCCGTAGCCGGCGCCGAGCAGGAGGCTGGCCGGCAGGAGGAGGAGCGAGCCGTCGGGCAGCGGGCCCCTGGCATCGCGCAGGCGGACGCCGTTGATGACGAGCGGGACCGTGGTCGCGTATGGCAGGCGCGTGACGAGCGGGATGTTTGCCAGCGCGAGCTTCGCCTGGGGCGCGCCGGCGGCGAGCGAGTCGAGCAGCTGCGTGTAGAGCGCCGCGAATCCCGCGACCGAAACCAGCGCCGACGGGTCGCCGCCCGACACCAGCGGGCGCACGACCTCGTTGCCGCCGAGCTCGACCGTCAGAAACGTCGGGGCCTGCGCGATCGCCTGACGCACCATCGTGCCGTGGCCCTGGAGGACAAGGTTGAAGTACGGCGCCCCGCTCTCGAGCGCGAACGAGTTCGCCACCAGCGCGTCGGAGATCGCGAGATTGGCGTAGCCGTCGGGCGGACGCGCCGCGTAGGAGCCGGCCGGCGAGACGCCCGGGAGCAGGCCGAGCGCCGGCGGCGCGAGCGAGGTGACGCGCAGGAGGTTCGGGATGCCGGGCGTGGTCACCAGCGGCTGGACGAAGACGCCGCCGTTGGCGCCGGTCTGCCGCGCAATCAGCGCGGGCACGGAGGTCCTTTGGTGGACGTCGAGCAGCCCGCCCGACTGGATGCCCATCGAGACGCTGGTGCCGAGCGCGACGTAGCTCGAGAAGTCGGTCTCGCCGAACGCGGGCACCCCGGGCGCGAGGGGATCGATCTTCGCGCAACTCGCGGCCATGAGTAGAACCAACAGGAGGAGCAGTCGCATGATGTTCTCCGTTACGGGAACGTGAACCCGAGGCTTGCGCCCAGGGCGAACGTCCCGGTTGAATAGGTGCCGTTGAAGTTGTCGCGGTTCCTGCCTTCCGTCGAGCGGTCGGGCGTGAGCGGCAACAGTCCGTAGAGGTCCAACGAGGTGCGCGTGCCATTGCGGCCGAGCCCGAGCGTGATGCCGTGGCGGTCGGTGTCCAAAAGCAGCGGGCCCACGCTTTCGACCGGCTGAGGCGTCTGGTCGAAGGAGTAGCCCGCGCGCCACGACCAGGGCGCGGTGCCACCCTTGCGGTACTCGGTGCCGACGCGCACGTTGAATGCGTTGTCCCAGTCCTCGACCAGGTCGACGTCGCGCGATGGGGTCAAAGCGAAGCGGATCGGGATCCGGTCGAGCGCGTCCCACCAAGTGTGGTT
>JBKJOC010000381.1:0-7543 GCA_046595725.1 Candidatus Eiseniibacteriota bacterium | reverse complement strand
CTGGCCGGCCCGTTCTTCAAGCCGGCGTTCCGGCCCCCGCTCCTCAAGGTCGCGTTCGCCCAAACCGTGGGCGCGGCTCTGCCTTCGCTCGGGTTGCCGCACGGGCTCAAGGGGCGGCAGATGTCGAAGGACATCGTCGTGGCCGCCCAGTACGACGCGGATCCCTCGGTCACCCGCGTGATGACGGCGAACTACTACCGGGAGTACAACGCGGCGCAGAAGCGGCTGTTCGGATCGGCTTCGTCGGTCGATTTTCCGGTGCTGGTGCAGCATGGGGGTTCCGACCCGATCGCCTCACCGGAGGCTGCGGCGCGGTGGGCGCAGGCGGTGCCGAAGCCCTGGTGCGAGTGGACGATCTACCAGGGGATGCTGCACGAAGTCTTGAACGAGTTCGAGCGGGGGCGGGTCGTGTCCGATCTCATGTATTGGATGGATCGGCATGTTCTGGCTCACGTGCAGCGGGGGGCTTAGTTCCTTGGCTTCTTCGTCGGCTCTGCTGGTGGTTGATGTGCAAAGGAACAGGTTCGAGGGGGAGCCCGCTGATTGGGACGGGGTGGAGTTGCTGGCCCGAATTTCGCGGCTGGTGGCCCGGGCGCGTTCCAGCAGCGTCCCCGTGATCTTTGTGCGGAATTGTGGTGGGGTCGGGGAGCCGGATGAGCCTGGTGCGGTGGGCTGGGAGCTCTCGCCGGCGGTGCCTCGGCTGGCGGGCGAGCCGATTGTCGACAAGCGGGCTCCGAATGCGTTCGTGGGGACCGGGCTGGATGGGTTGTTGCGATCTCGAGGGGTGTCTCGGGTGATCGTGTGTGGGATGCAAAGAGAGTCCTCCCTTCAGGAGACTTGCCGGGGGGCGGTGAAGCGGGGGTTTGAGGTGACTCTCGTGGAGGATGGGCCCTCGACGTTTGCTTCTGAATCGAGTGCGGCAGCGTGGGTCATTGAGGGGCGGAAGGTTGAGCTCAGCAGTTTCTCGCGGCTGGATTCGAGCGCCAGGGTCTCGGAAGTCCATCTGGGATCATCGTGATCCTCCAGTAGGGTCTGCTAGGATGCCGCCCATGAAAACTCGCGTACTGGTGCTGGGCGCCGGCTTCGGCGGCCTCGAGTTGACGACGATCCTCTCCGACGCGCTCGGCGATACCGTCGAACTCGTGTTGATCGACCAGGCCGACTCCTTCGTCTTCGGTTTCTCCAAGCTCGACGTGATGTTCGGCCGTCAGATCCCGGCTGCCGCCCGCCACCCGTACCGCGACTTCATCAAGCCCGGGGTGCGGTTCGTGCAGAGCGCGATCACCGGGATCGACGCCGAGGCCAAGCGCGTCGTCACCGACGACGGGGCCTTCGAGGCCGACGTGCTGGTCGTCGCTCTCGGCGCCGACATCCACCCCGAAGCCACGCCCGGTTTGGTCGAAGGCGGCAACGAGTTCTACACCGTTGCCGGCGCCGAGGCGCTGCGCGACGTGCTGCCGCACTTCGAAAAGGGCCCGGCGATCGTCGGCGTGTGCGGCAAGTCGTTCAAGTGCCCGCCGGCCCCGAGCGAGACCGCGCTGCTTCTGCACGATTACCTCGAAGCCCGCGGTCGGCGCGCGGACACCGAGATCTCGATCGTGATGCCGTTCGGCAAGCCGATCCCGCCGTCTCCGGACACCTCCGATGCGCTGCTCGCCGCGTTCGAAGAGCGGGGAATCCGCTTCGTCAAGGACCACCTCGTGGCTGCGCTCGACCCGCAGCGCAAGGTGGCGGTGCTCGACGATGGCAGCGAGTTGCCTTATGCGCTCTTCCTCGGCATCCCGGTGCACCGCGTGCCGAAGGTGGTGCAGGAGTCCGGTCTCGTCGACGATGCGTGGGTGGCGGTCAACAAGCAGACACTCGAAACGCGCTTCCCCGGCGTGTATGCGGTCGGCGACGTGAACGGCGTCGGCACCCCCAAGGCCGGCGTGTTCGCAGAGGGCGCCGCGCGGATCGTCGCTCAAGCGATCATCGCCCAACTGAAGGGCGTGGGCGCGCCGGGCGCGTACGAGGGCGCCGGCTCGTGCTATATCGAATTCGGCGGCGGGCAAGTCGGCCGCGTCGATGTGAACTTTCTCGGCGGACCCAAGCCGACCGGCACGTTCCAGGCCCCGTCCGACGCGCTGGTCTCCGAGAAGATCGACTTCGGCTCGAGCCGCATCCGCCGCTGGTTCGGCCGCGAATGGAGCATGAAGGGCTGAGAGCCCATCTGAGCCGGGAGTGGGGGCAGGCTCAACTCTGACCGCCGCGCGATGGACATCGCGGGTCTACAGACGATGCCCGTAACCTCTTGTGCTGCAATGAAGCCATCCAGATCTGCATGTTTCAAAACATGCGGATTTGCCGCCCAGGCCGCCGGGTTCGACCTCGACGACATCCGCTCGAAGTTAGCCCTTCCGGATGGACGACCGCCCACCTCGATGGACGAAGTCTCGCAGTGACCTTGCACTCAGGTTCAAGGTGTAGCCTGTGGGAACTCTGCTCCTTCTCTGACCAGACACGAGGCCCCGATGCGAATCGACATCCTCTATTTCGACGGCTGCCCGCACCACGGCCCCACGGTGGAACTCGTGAGCGAGGTGGTCCATGACCTTGGGATTCAACCGACCGTCAACGAGATCAAGGTCTCTGGCCTGGCGGACATCTCGGGCCACCGCTTCCTGGGCTCGCCCACGATCCGGGTCGATGGGCGCGACATCGAGCCGGGCGCAGAAGACCGGACCGAGTTCGCGATGAGCTGCCGCAGGTACGGGGAGAGCGGAGTGCCGCCGCGGGCCTTGATCGAGGCTGCGTTGCGAGCAGGAAGCCGACTCTGAAATCGAGCTTGTGGACCGGTGCCGGGGCGATCGCCTCGGCCGCCGTCTTTTCGGCCTGCTGCTGGGTGCCGCTGCTCGCGGTTGCCGTGGGAGTCTCCGCCGGGGGCGCCGCGGCCGCCCTCGAGCGCTATCGCTGGATCTTCCTGCCCGCCGCACTCGCGTTCCTGACCCTGGGCTTCTATCTCAACGAGCGTCGGCTCGAGGCCTGCGCACCCGATGGCACCTGTCCCGAGCCTCGCCCCGGCCTGAGGCGATTCAACCGGGTCGTGCTCGTGATCTCGACCCTCTTCGTCGCGCTTGTGGCGGCCTTCCCGAACTATGTCGGTCATCTGGCGAGTTCCATGGCGCAGACCAACGGCCCCGGGACCACCCTGACCATCCCCGTCCAGGGCATGACCTGCGTCGGCTGCGAAACCTCCGTCGAATCCGCGCTCCGATCCGTGCGCGGGGTGTCTTCCGTCGAGGCCGATTATGACCGCGGATTGGCCACCTTGCGGTATTCCAGCGAATCTCCCCCGGCGCAGTCAGCACTCAGCTCGGCGTTGAACAGCGCAGGATACCGCCTGGGAAACGCCAAAGCCTCAATGTCTAATTTCGAGGGCCGCTGGAAGGGGCGCCTCCCGGTCTCCACCGAGAAGACCGTTCCATGGTTCGTGGACCTGGGCCGTCTCGGCGATCGTTGGATCGGCGAAGTGGATGTCGAAGCCCAGGGCGTAAAGAATCATCCCCTGGGCGTTTCCGTCGCGGACTCGATCCTTCACCTGACCCTGAGACGCGGCGTGACGTTCAGCGGAAGGTTGAGTCCGGGCGGCGAGTCCGTCGTGGGTGAGCTTCTCCATGGAGACGATCGTTCGCAGCTCGCGCTGACGCGGGACGGCGGCGCGCAGTTCTCGAAGGCGTTGCTCCGGTTCGAGCAATCAGCCGCCGGGATTGCTCCGCTGATTCAGCTCTCGGCGGACGGATCGGAATTGCGTCGAGACTTTAACCACGAGCGCTCCAAAGTCCGCCTCGTCCTCCTGCTCTCGCCCACCTGACCCCATTGCCAGAGCGGCGCCCGGGTGGCGCAGTGTGAAGTTCTCGACCAGGTGGGTTCGGACAGCCTGGTCGTGTATGTCGTGTGGGAACCCATCCTCGGAAGCGACCGAGAAGATGCGGCGCGTCGCGCGACGGCGCTCATCCCCGACCGCCGGGCGCGCCACTATTGGACGAACGAGCTGGGTGTGGGCGAGGCGTTCCAGAATGCGATCCCGCTCGTCGACGAGCCCGCATGGGACGTCTACCTTCTCTACCCTCCGGGAACGGACTGGACCGAGGCTGGAGCACCCACTCCCTCGTACTACATGCACCAGTTGGGAGGACGGCTCCCGAGAGCGCGCCTGCTCAACGGACGCACGCTTGCGGTGAAGACCGCCGATGAGTTGCGAGCCGCGGCGAGGCCCAACCCGTAGGCTCAGGAATCATGCTCGCGACCGTCGCGTCTCGGAAATCGCCCGCCCCTCGATGACGCGATCGCGGGTGCTGAAGTCATGCTATCTATTTTTCTTGCATCGGTTTAGGCGACAATCACCTGCGCATGAGTCAAGCCCTTCTCAACCTCCCTCCTCGACTCTCTCCCCAGGAGTTCGCCCGCCCATGCGGTCGACCGACAGTTCACGGCCGGCGGATGGGACAGAAGGTGGTTGTGTCGGACTAAGAAGCGCGCGTCGATGTGCGCGCCCGCTCAGGAGGAAGTGATGGCCCTGCCGATCATGAGCTGCGCGATGTGGTTCGACTACGGCGACGAGATCGATCTCAACCCGAATCCGGACCCGACCGGATTCGAGAAAACCACGAAAGCTATTGCGCCACAATCACGTGAGGCGATCGAACCTGTTGTGGCGCACGTCAGGCAAGTGTTTCAGTAGGGAATGGGGGATCTGCGTCAGTAGCGATGCAAAACGTTCCTGGGCGAGTTGCCCCGCTCCCGTTGGGTGTCCGCAGGGTAGAGTCCCACGATGCCGCTCACTCAGGGAACCCGCCTCGGACCCTACGAGATCGTCGCGCCGCTCGGCGCCGGCGGCATGGGCGAGGTCTATCGCGCCCGCGACACGCGCCTGGGCCGCGAGGTCGCCGTCAAGGTGCTGCCCTCCCATTTAACCGCGACTCCGGAAATGCGCGCCCGCTTCGAGCGCGAGGCACGGACGATCTCGAGTCTCGACCATCCGCACATCTGCGTGGTCCACGACGTCGGTCGCGAGAAAGACACGGATTACCTGGTGATGGAGCTGATCCAGGGCGAGACGCTCGGCGAGCGCCTCGCCAGGGGTCCACTACCGCTCGCCGAGGTGGTGCGGATCGGCGCTCAGGTCGCGGACGCGCTCGATCGTGCGCACCGTGCGGGCGTGGTCCATCGCGACCTCAAGCCCGGCAACGTCATGCTCGCGCGGTCGGGCGCGAAGCTCATGGATTTTGGTCTCTCGCGAGCGAGCAGCGCCCCGAGCTTCGCGACCGGCCAGTCGTCCCCGACGATGGCCCCGCCCCTGACGGCCGAGGGCACGATTGTCGGGACGTTCCAGTACATGGCTCCCGAGCAGCTCGAGGGCCGCGAAGCCGATGTGCGCAGCGACCTGTGGGCGCTCGGTTGCCTGCTCTACGAGATGGCCACCGGTCGCCGCGCGTATGAGGGCGCAAGTCCCGCCTCGCTCATCTCCGCGATCCTCAAGGACGAGCCCCGCCCGATCTCCGACCTCGCGCCCATGGCGCCCGCCTCGCTCGACCGCATTGTGCGGGCCTGCCTGACAAAGGACCCCGATCAGCGCTGGCAGAGCGCGCACGATCTCGCGCTCGCCTTGCGCTGGCCGCAAGGCGCAGAGCCGGACGTGGTCGCCCCCGAGGCGAAGGAGGTCACCTACCGCCAGCTCACGTTTCGCCGCGGCTGCATCATCGGCGCGCGGTTCGCCTCCGACGGCCGCACCGTAGTGTACGACGCAGCCTGGGAGGGCGGCCCGCACCGGATCCACATCACGCGCACGGACAGTCCTGAGACGACCGTGCCCGCCCTGCCGCCCGCGATCCTCCACGGCGTGTCGGCGCGCAGCGAGCTCGCGCTCTCCCTCGAGCGGCACTTTCTTGGGAGCTGGTGGCTCGCGTCCGGCATGCTCGCGCAGGCGCCGCTCTTCGGCGGCTCCCCGCGCGAGGTGGCGCCCGGCGTCGGCGAGGCCGCCTGGATCCCGGGCACGGAGTCGCTGGCGGTGATCCGCCGCGTCGGGCACGAGAACGTCCTCGAATTCCCGCTCGGCAATCCCATCTACTCGTCGCAGGGCTGGCTGGTCGGGCTCGCGGTGTCGCCCGACGGCCGTCACGCTGCGTTCCTCGATATGGCGGGACTGCATCCCGGCAGCGTGCTGCGCGTCGCGAGCGCAGACGGCGAAGTCCGCACGCTCTGCCCGATGGACTTCTGGAACGGCGGAATGGCCTGGCAACCTGACGGCCGCGGCATCCTCTTCGTCGACTCGAAGGCAGCCGACGGCGCGCGGCTGGGCGTGGTCGATTTGGAGGGCAATCGCCGCCACCTCGCGCGCTTCATGGGCGGCTACGTCACGCTGCAGGACGTCGCGCTGTCCGGCGACCTCTTGCTGAGCCGCTCGACCCACACCTACTCGATCGCCTGCTCACGCCCGGGCCAGGAGCGCGACACGCCGCTCGGCCAGTTCGACTTCGCGCTCGGCAAGTCGCTGTCCGAGGACGGCAGGACCCTGCTTTACGACGAGCAGGGTGTCGCGCACGGCGGCGAGCTGTACACGTATGTGGGTGCAACCGACGGCTCGCCGCCGGTCCGACTCGGTCCGGGGTATGCACGCTCGCTCTCGCCCGACGGCAAATGGGCGATCAACATTCACCAGGGTGAAGTGCGCCTCCTGCCGCGCGGGGCGGGGACGGCTCGGAGGCTCGACCTGTCAAAGGTCCAGGCGATGCACTTGCTCGACTGGCATCCGGACGGGCAACGCATCGTGGTGCTGGGCAGCGAGCCCGGCCGCGGCATGCGGCTTTACATCCTGCCCGCCGCGGGCGGCCCTGCCCGGGCCATCACGCCGGAAGGTATCGGCTACGCCTCAGGCGCGATCCTCAAGGTGGTCTCCAACGACGGCACCCGCGTGCTCGGCATGTCGACCGCGGGCGAGCTCAAGGTCCACTCGATCGACGACGGCGCCGAGGTCGGCTCGATTCCGCTCGAGGATGGCGAGGAACCAATCCGCTGGTGCTCGGGTGATGACGCGGTCTTCACCTGGCGGCGCGGCGAGGTGCCCGCGCGCGTCTCGCGGCTCGATCTCGCGACCGGCGAGCGCACGCCCTGGCGCGAGTACCCGCCGAACGACCACACGGGTGTCGTGTGCTCGCGCTCACTCCTGCTCACCGCCGACGGGGAGATCTGCGTCCACACCTACTCGCACATGATCTCGGAGTTGTTCGTTGCGCGGGGGCTGATCTAGCTGTATCAGCTTGTCCCGCAATCTCGAAGCGTTCAGGGCGAACCCCCGGCCCGTGTTAGCTTCCGAGCCATGAACTCGATCCCCGAGACCCTTGGCCACGCGCTCGAAGGCCGCTACCGCCTCGAGCGCGAGATCGGCCGTGGCGGCATGGCGACGGTGTACCTGGCGACCGACCTCAAGCACCAGCGTCCGGTCGCGCTCAAGGTCATGCATCCGGAATTGGCGGCGGGCATCGGGCGCGAGCGGTTCCTGCGCGAG